>NZ_JBHXME010000136.1:0-24253 GCF_042721125.1 Streptomyces sp. NPDC058469 | reverse complement strand
GTCGCCCACCCCCGGGGGGCCATGCCCCCCCCCGGCCCCCCCCCCCCCCGGCGGCCCCCCTCCCCCCGTGGTGGGGGGGACCCCCGGGGCCGGGGGCCACCCCCCCTCCCGTATGCCCTGCCGGGCTCTCTAGCCCCGCTGTCCGGACGGCTTGCGGAGGGTCGGCCGCAGCGCCGCCGCCCGTGTCGTCACCGACGTCCACCAGGCCGACAGCGCCCACACCACCCGGACGGTCGAGCGCGGGGCGACCAGTGCGCGCAGCCGCGCGGAGCGGCCCGCCGTGCCCTGGAACCCGACGGCCACCTGCCGGACGTCCTTCGCGAGCCCCGCCGCCAGCTGCGGCCGGGGCGCGTACAGGACCTGCTCCACGGCGTCCGCCACGCGGTGCACCGAGGCGCCGGCCGCCGGGTCGAGATGCCCGAGTCCGACGATCCGTGCCGCCGCCTTGCGCGGGGTCAGCGACTCGTCGGGCGGGATCCCGAAGTCCCAGGCCGCATCGGTCAGTTCCTCCCACACCGCCAGCGTGTGGACCGCCGCGTCCGCCTCCGTACGACCGTGCGCTCCCAGCCGTGCGGAGCGCATCCGGGTCCGCCACAGCATCGGTGAGAACGGGATCGTCAGCAGCAGGAGCGCGCCCAGGCCCAACGTCACCATCTGGATGTACCACCAGGGGCCCCGCGGGGCACCGCCCGTCCCGATCGCCGGGGCCTGGCTCGCGCAGCCGTCCAGCTTCCGCAGCTGGGCCGTGCAGCTCTCGCTCGCCGAGGGGGCCGCGGAGGGCGCCGTGCTCGTCGAGGTCGAGGGGCGGGCCGGGTCCGGGACGTCGCTGCCGGGCGTGGTCGACTGGGTGTACGACGGCACCGAGCCCCGGTTGGGGGTCGGCTCGAAGCGGGTCCAGCCCACGCCCTCGAAGTACAGCTCGGGCCAGGCGTGCGCGTCCTTCAGGCCCACCGACACCGTGCCGTTCGGCTCCGGGGTGCCCGGTGCGAAGCCCACCGCGACCCGGGCCGGGATGCCCAGGGTGCGGGCCATCGCCGCCATCGCGAAGGAGAAGTGGACGCAGAAACCCTGCTTGTCCTTCAGGAACTTGGCGATCGCGTCGCGGCCGGTGCCGACGTCCACCTGGGTGTCGTACTGGAAGCCGCCGGTCACCGCGAAGTAGTCCTGGAGCTTGACCGCCTGCTCGTAGTGACTGGTCGAGCCGGCGGTGACCTTGCGGGCGGTGTCGGCCACCACCGACGGCAGCGACTTCGGCACCTTGGTGTACTGGTTCTTCAGGGTCGCCGACGGTTCCGGCGCCGAGGCCAGCTGCTCCGCGGTCGGCTGCACGTCCAGGCTGTTGACCGTGTAGGCCGCCCCCCGCGTGTTCTGGCCGTGGTCGCCCACGACCGTCATACCCACGGGCTCGTAGCGCCAACTGCCGTCGATGCTCACGCCGCTGGGCGGGTACGGCATCGGCAGCCAGTCCTGGGCGTACCAGTCCGCGGCCGAAATGCGGGTCTGGATCACCGAGCGCTTGATGTCGGCGCCGAGGCCGGTCGGGGTGGGGAACGTGCTCGGCACACCTTGGATGTGCCGCTGGGACGGCTTCCAGGTGGTGCCGTCGAAGTCGTCCAGGGACACGATCCGCAGATACATGTCCGAGATGTCGTTCGTGTTGGTGCGCAGGGACAGGACCTGGCGGTTCTCGTCCACGTTCAGGCTGTCGCGCAGCGAGACCAGCGGGTTGACCGCGGAGATCGTGCCGCCGCCCCCGGTGCCCGAGCCCACGCCGGTCCCGGCGGCGTCCAGCAGGCCGCCCGAGATGGTGGGCAGCGGCAGCAGGGCGATGGCCATCGCGACCGCGCCGATCCGCCGCCCGGTGCGGACCGGGGCGAGCGGTCCCGAGGACTCCGAACCCGGGGTGGTGCGGGGAGCCCCGCCGAAGACCCGGCCCCACTGGGCGAGCCGGTCGCGGCCCTCGGCCAGCAGCAGCATCAGATAGCCGGCGGCGGCGAGCAGGAACCACAGCCAGCTGACGCTGCTCTCGGACAGCCCGGCGGCGACCGAGTACAGCGCGAGCAGCGGCAGCCCGGCCGGGGCCGCGCTGCGGAAGGTGACCGCGAGCGTGTCCACCGCGAGGCCGATCACCAGGACACCGCCGATGAGCATCAGCCGGATGCCGTCGTGCAGCGGTGCCGGGATCGCGTACCGGGAGACGTCGTCGGAGCCCTCTTGCAGCAGGTCGGCGAAGTGCTGGAAGGCCTCGGGGCCCGGGACGAACCCGGCGAGGGCCTGCGCGTGCGCGAAGACCAGGGTCAGCATCAGCAGCGTGACCAGGGCCTGCGCCGCGACGGTCAGCGGCCGGGCCAGTGGCACCCGGCGGGTCGCCGCGCCCACGCCGGTCTGGATCGCCAGCATGAAGGCGGCCTGGACGATCCAGGTCGCCGGGGAGACCAAGGGGAGCATGGCGCAGGACGCCATCAGCGTGGCCACCCAGGCGCAGATCGCCAGTCGTGCCCGCCCGCTCATGCCCATCCCTCCCCGAGGCCGGTCGCGGTGATGCCGTTGCGCTCCCGGTCGGCCTGTTGCCACAGGTCGGTCAGGGACGCGCCGCGTGGCACGCCCACGGTGCTCCAGCCCGCGTCGCGCAGCATCCGCAGCCGCTCGTCGGGCTCGTCCCCGGCACCGGGTACGTCGGTCGACTCACGCACCCAGCCGTCGCTGTCCAGCACGAAGGCGAGGGCGCCCCCGCTGCGCTGGCGCATCCGGGCGACCACCGCCGCCTGTTCCTCGTCGAGGTCGCCGAAGAAGGCCACCAGCAGCCCTTCGTTCCCGCTGCGCAGGACGTCGTAGGCCCGGGACAGGCCCGAGCCGTCCGAGTGGTCGATCACCGCGAGGGTGTCCATCATCAGCCCGGCCGCGTCCGCCGACTCCTGGCTCGCGCCCGCGAACCCGTCGGCGTCCTGGGCGGGCACCGAGTTGCCGGTGTCGCTCAACAGCCGTACGGAGAAGCCCCGTTCCAGCATGTGCACGAGGACGGAGGCGGCGCCCGAGACGGCCCACTCGAAGGCCGAGTCCGGTCCCTGGCCCGCGTAGGCGATGCCCCGGGTGTCGAGGAGGACCGTGCAACGGGCGCGCTGGGGCTGTTCCTCGCGGCGCACCATCAGCTCGCCGTAGCGCGCGGTGGAGCGCCAGTGCACGCGGCGCAGGTCGTCGCCGTAGCGGTACCCGCGCGGGATCACGTCGTCCTCGCCCGCCAGGGCCAGCGAGCGGTTGCGGCCGTCGCCGTAGCCCTTGGCCTCGCCGCTGAGGCGGACCGGGGGGAGGGCCTCCACGCGCGGGATGACCGTCAGGGTGTCGAAGGTCGAGAAGGAGCGGGTCAGTTCGCACATCCCGAAGGGGTCCGTCAGGCGGAGCTGGAGCGGGCCCAGGGGGTAGCGGCCGCGCAGGTCGGAGCGGACCCGGTAGGACACCTCGCGCCGGCCGCCCGCCTCGACCCGGTCCAGGACGAAGCGGGGGCGCGGACCGAGCACGTACGGCACCCGGTCCTGGAGCATCAGCAGGCCCGTGGGCAGCCGCGAGACGTTGTCCATCCGCAGATGGACGCGGGCCTCGCTGCCGGCGGGCACGCGCGCGGGGGAGAGCCGGCGGCTGCCGGCGACCCGGTAGCGGGTGCGGTAGAGCACGGTCGCGCAGACCAGGGGCAGCACGGCCAGCAGCAGTCCGACCCGGAGCAGATCGCTCTGCCCCAGGACGTACGCGCAGACCGCGGCGGCGATACCGGCGGCCAGGAAGGAGCGTCCACGGGTCGTCAGCCCGGCCAGGGCCGTACGGACACCGCCCTTCTCGTCCCGGTCGGTCTCCGCCTCCCCGGTGGTCATCACAGCCTCCGGGGCGGCTGCTGGCCGTACGCCCCGAGACCCAGGCCGCCCTGCGGGGCCGGCGCCGCGGGCACGGGGGTGCGCTGGAGGATCTCCTGGACGACCTGCTCCGCCGTACGACGGTTCAGCTGGGCCTGTGCGGTGGGCAGCAGGCGGTGCGCCAGGACCGCGACCGCGAGCGCCTGGATGTCGTCCGGCAGCGCGTACTCACGGCCGCTCAGGGCGGCGGAGGCCTTCGCCGCGCGCAGCAGGTGCAGCGTCGCGCGCGGGGAGGCGCCGAGTCTGAGGTCGGGGTGGTTGCGCGTGGCGGAGACCAGCTCCACCGCGTACCTGCGCACCGGGTCGGCGACATGGACGCCGCGGACCGCCTCGACCAGCTTGACGATGTCGTGCGCGTGGGCCACGGGCTGGAGGTCGTCCAGCGGGCTCGCCCCGCCGTGGATGTCCAGCATCTGCAGCTCGGCCTCCGCGCTGGGATAGCCGATGGAGACCCGGGCCATGAAGCGGTCGCGCTGGGCCTCGGGCAGTGGATAGGTGCCCTCCATCTCGACCGGGTTCTGCGTGGCGACCACCATGAAAGGGCTGGGCAGCTCGTAGGTCTGGCCGTCGATGGTGACCTGCCGCTCCTCCATCGACTCCAGGAGTGCGGACTGGGTCTTCGGCGAGGCGCGGTTGATCTCGTCGCCGATCACGATCTGCGCGAAGATGGCGCCCGGTTTGAACTCGAAGTCCCGCTGCTGCTGGTCCCAGATGGACACACCGGTGATGTCCGAGGGCAGCAGGTCGGGCGTGAACTGGATTCGCCGCACCGAACAGTCGATCGACCGTGCCAGCGCCTTGGCCAGCATTGTCTTGCCCACACCCGGAACGTCCTCGATCAGAAGATGTCCCTCGGCGAGCAGTACGGTCAGCGAAAGCCGTACGACCTCGGGCTTGCCCTCGATCACTCCTTCCACCGAACTGCGGACTCGCTCCACAGTGGCGGTCAGATCTGTAAGGCTCGCTCGATCGTCATAGGTCGTCACCCGGCCCTCCTCGGCCCGTTCTTTCCATGGGCCGACGCCTGTGATGCGGACCGGCCCACCCCGAAACACGGACACCGCGCGGAAAAAGTTCCGCGCGACGCCACACCCGCATTCTTGTTGCCGTTACCGGTTCGTGTCACTCGCCTGTGGACAACTGCCTTCGCTTTGTCGGGTCTTACGACCTTTTGGGCGGTCCGGGCGGCGAGGTTTCGGGGCGGGCGGGTGCGTCAGGCGGGGTCGATCTCGCGCAGCAGACCCGACTTCACGTCGAAGACGAAGCCGCGCACATCATCAGTGTGCAGCAGGAACGGCGAGGTGCGCACACGCTGCATGGACTGCCGTACGTCCTGCTCGACGTCCCGGAAGGCCTCCACCGCCCACGCGGGGCGCTGGCCGACCTCCATCTCCAGGTCGTGCCGGAACTCCTCGGTGAGGGACTCCAGGCCGCAGCCGGTGTGGTGGATGAGGACGACGCTGCGGGTGCCGAGCGCCCGCTGGCTGATGGTGAGGGAGCGGATCACGTCGTCGGTGACCACGCCGCCCGCGTTGCGGATCGTGTGGCAGTCGCCCAGTTCCAGACCGAGCGCGTCGTGCAGGTCGAGACGGGCGTCCATGCAGGCCACTACGGCCACCTGCAGGACGGGATGGGCGTCCATCCCGGGATCGGTGAAGGCGGAGGCGTACTGCGCGTTGGCCTCGACGAGGCGGTCCGTCACAGTCCCGCCGTCGGCTATGGCGCCTTCGGGCTCTGTGGGTACGGATGCGGAGGTCGTCATACCTATGACGGTACTGGTCACCGGCGGTGTGGTCTTGGTGCGGGATGGGAAAAAGAGCGTCATCGCGTCCTCTTGTGAGGTAACCCACACGGGTGGCGGGGGTGCACCCGTGTGGATGATTCTTCCCGTTTTGAGGCTTCGCACGCACCCGGGCCCGCGACGCGCAGGCCGGTTGATTGACCGCGAGACAGCGTGGACTAAAGTTGCGCGGAGCGGGAGGCGAGGCTCTCCCTGCTGGACTTTTCCCGGAGACCCCGGCGACTTTCCGGATTCTCCCCACGTGCGCGGCGCGTACGTACGGCTCGGCCTCCTCCCGCTCCCGGTCGGCTGACGCTTCCGGCGCCGGCAGGCCTCCCCTTCTTGAGCGGGCGGGGACCCGGCGGTGCGTACGGCCCGCGCCGGACCTGAGAGGGCCCAGATTCAATGGGGCGCGAAGCGCATTCGAATAAGGGCGGTGGTGGGCGACGGGTGGGACAGAGTCGACACGTCCCGGTGATGCTCCAGCGGTGCCTGGACCTGTTGGCCCCCGCGCTGGAGCGGCCGGGAGCGGTGGTCGTCGACTGCACCCTCGGCCTCGGCGGGCACAGCGAGGCCCTGCTGGCCCAGTTCCCCGAGGCGCACCTCGTCGCCCTCGACCGCGACAAGGAGGCCCTGCGCCTCTCCGGCGAGCGCCTCGCCCCCTTCGGCGACCGGGCCACCCTCGTGCACGCCGTCTACGACGAACTGCCCGACGTACTCGACCGCCTGGGCATCCCGCGCGTCGAGGGCGTCCTGTTCGACCTCGGCGTCTCCTCCATGCAGCTCGACGAGGCCGACCGCGGCTTCGCCTACGCGCAGGACGCCCCCCTCGACATGCGCATGGACCAGACGACCGGCATCAGCGCCGCCGAGGTCCTCAACACCTACGCGCCCGGCGAACTCGTCCGGATCCTGCGGGCGTACGGCGAGGAGAAGCAGGCCAAGCGGATCGTGTCCGCGGTCGTCCGCGAGCGCGACAAGGAGCCGTTCAGCAACAGCGCGCGGCTCGTCGAGCTGATCCGCGACTCGCTGCCGCAGGCCGCCAAGCGCACCGGCGGCAACCCGGCCAAGCGCACCTTCCAGGCGCTGCGCATCGAGGTCAACGGCGAACTGTCCGTCCTGGAGAGCGCGATCCCCGCCGCCGTGAAGTCCCTGGCCGTGGGCGGCCGGATCGCCGTCCTGTCGTACCACTCGCTCGAAGACCGCCTGGTCAAGCAGGTGTTCGCGGCCGGCGCCGCCAACACCGCGCCCCCTGGGCTCCCTGTCGTACCCGAGCAGTACCAGCCCCGGCTCAAGCTCCTGACGCGCGGTGCCGAACTTCCCACCGAGGAAGAGGTCGCCGAGAACCGGCGGGCGGCACCCGCACGGCTGCGGGGGGCTCAGCGCATCAGGGAGGACGTCGTTGATTGAGCACGGGGTGAGGCAGCGGCTCTGGCACCAGGGGAGCTCGCCGCGCGTGATGGGTGGGTTTGATATTCCAACTCGGGGGGCGTGAGTGAGTAGGAAACCTGAACTGAGGGGCAGGGCCGCCCGACTCGCGCGGCTCTTCCCGACCGGTCCCGCACAGGCGGGCGGGATCCAGGCAGCCCGTACCCCGTTCGTCCTCCTTGTCGTCCTCCTCCTCGGCGGCGGCCTGATCGGACTGCTCGTGCTGAACTCCGCGCTCAGCGAAGGGCAGTTCAAGCTGGACGACCTCCAGAAGCAGACGAAGAGCCTCACCGACGAGGAGCAGGCCCTCCAGCGGGACGTCGACGCCTACTCCGCCCCCGACGCCCTCCAGCGCCGCGCCCACGAGCTGGGCATGGTGCCCGGCGGGGACCCCGCCTTCCTCGACCCGAACGGCACCGTGAAGGGTGTCCCGGAGCAGGCCGCCGCGAAGACCGTGAACACACCGGCGGTACTCGCACCCGAAGCACTTGTCAGCAGGCCCAGCCCGAGCCTGAGTTCGAGCCCCACGGCCGTCGTACCGGCACCGGCCCCCGCGGCCACCCCCGTCGCGACCCGGCCCGCACAGACGTATACAGCGCAGACATATACAGCACAGACATATACAGCACAGTCCTCGACAACCCAGAGCTCCACAGGGCAGTCATCCACAGCACAGTCCTTCACAGCACAGTCCTCCACCCCGACAACCCCCGGCAGGTGACGGAAGTGTCCGACAGGGAACCGCCGCGCCGCCGAGTGCCCGGACCGGCCAGGCCCGAACGGCCGGAAGGGGGCAACGCCGCCCGGCGCCGCCCCGGGCCCGGTGCCCGTCCGGCCCGCCGCCCGGCCTCACCTCCTCCCTCAGCTCATTCCTCAGCTCATTCCTCAGTTCATTCCTCCGGCCGTCCAGCAGGCCCGCGCTCCCTCCGGCTCGGCAGCCCCCGCCCCCGGCTGCGCATGATCAGTCTCGCGCTGACCCTCGTCCTGATCGCCTTCGTCGTACGGCTGCTCCAGGTGCAGGCCGTCGACGCGAGCGCGTACGCCGCCAAGGCCGCGCAGAACCGGTACGTCGACTACGTCCTGGCCGCCGAGCGCGGCGAGATCACCGACCGTTCCGGGGTGGCGCTGGCGACCAGCGTGGACGCGTACACGATCACCGCCGACCCGACGCTGTTCACGAGCAAGCAGCTGAAGATCGACGACGGGCCCGAACAGGCGGCCGCCCTCCTCGCCCCGATCCTCGGCGTGGATCAGGCCTCCCTCGTCAAGAAGCTCAGGCCCGCGAACAAGAACCTGCGCTACGTGGTGCTCGCCAACCGCCAGACCCCGCAGGTCTGGAAGCAGATCAAGGACCTGAAGAGCGCGCTGACCACCAAGTCCTCGACCGACCCGACCACGGTCAACGTCCTGGCCGGTGTCCTCGCCGTCCCCACCACCAAGCGCGTGTACCCCAACGGCGATCTCGCCGCCGGGATACTGGGCTGGGTCAACGCCGACGGCAAGGGCGGCGGCGGCGTCGAGCAGCAGCTGAACAAGGACCTCACCGGCAAGGACGGCAAGGTCCGTTACGCCCAGTCCGGCGGTCTCCAGGTGCCCACCGCGGGCTCCACGGAGACGCCGGCGGTGCCCGGTTCCGACGTAGAGCTGACGATCGACCGTGACATCCAGTGGGCCGCGCAGAACGCCATCACCGAGCAGGTGAAGAAGTCCAAGGCGGACCGTGGGTACGTGATAGTGCAGGACACCCGCACCGGCGAGGTCCTCGCCATGGCCAACGCGCCCGGTTTCGACCCGAACGACCTCGCGCAGGCCAACGCGGCGTCCCTGGGCAACGCGGCCCTCCAGGACGCCTACGAGCCCGGCTCCACCGCCAAGGTCATGACGATGGCCGCCGTACTGCAGGAGAACGCGGCCACCCCGCTGACGCATGTCGTCGTGCCGAACCGGCTGCACCGCGGGGACCGGCTCTTCCAGGACGACGTGGACCACGCGACCTGGAACCTCACCCTCAACGGCGTGCTCGCCAAGTCCAGCAACATCGGCACCATCGAGGCGGCCGGCCAGCTCGGCAAGACACAGCCACAGGCCAACCAGGTCCTGTACTCGTATCTGCGCAAGTTCGGCATCGGCAGCTACAGCGGGCTCGGTTTCCCCGGCGAGACCAAGGGCATCCTCGCGCCCGCCGACAAGTGGTCGACCTCGCAGCAGTACACGATTCCTTTCGGCCAGGGCATGTCCCTCAACGCGCTCCAGGCGGCCTCCGTCTACTCGACGGTCGCGAACGGCGGAGTCCGCGTCGAACCCACCCTGGTGCGCGGCACGAAGGGGCCCGACGGCCGCTTCACGCCCGCGGCGACGCCCAAGAAGACCCGGGTCATCAGTGCGAAGACGGCGAAGACCCTCGCCCAGATGCTGGAGTCCGTGGTGGACGACGAGCAGGGCACGGGCGGTAAGGCCGCCATTCCGGGGTACCGGGTCGCGGGCAAGACCGGCACCGCCAACCGCGTGGATCCGGCCACCGGCAAGTACAAGGGCTACACCTCGTCGTTCGCCGGGTTCGCGCCCGCCGACAACCCCCGCATCACCGTCTACTGCGCGATCCAGAACGCCACCAGCGGAAGCTACTTCGGCGGTCAGATCTGCGGACCGATCTACAAGCAGGTGATGGAGTTCGCCCTCAAATCCCTCCAGGTCCCGCCCACCGGGGCGAAGGCCGCGAATCTGCCCGTGACCTTCACGCCCTGATCAGCGCAACAGCCAGGAACCGATCCGTGACCATGATCACCTCCCAGTCCGGGAACCAGGGCCAGCAGGACAGCAGGCCCCGCCCCTCTTTTCGCCCCGGGGCGGGTGCGCCCGGTACGCTCACCGCCGTGCCACCCGCCGACCACTCCCAAACCCCCCAGAAGGGCGCATCCGTGACCTACCCGGGGCCGCCCAGGCCGGCGCAGATCTCCGCCACACCCCTCGCGGAACTCGCCGACCAACTGGGCGCCACCGTGCCGACGACGACAGCGCCGGCCACGACAGCGCCGAGTACGACTGCGGGGGTCACGGGCATCACCCACGACTCGCGCGCCGTCCGCCCCGGCGACCTGTACGCCGCGCTGCCCGGCGCCCGTCTGCACGGCGCCGACTTCGTCACCCAGGCGGCAGGCCTCGGCGCCGTCGCCGTCCTGACGGACCCGACCGGCGCCGACCGCGCCGCGGCAACGGGCCTGCCGGTACTGGTCGTAGACGATCCGCGCAGGCAGATGGGCGAGCTGGCGGCCACGATCTACGGCCACCCCGGCCGCGATCTGCTCCAGATCGGCATCACCGGCACCTCCGGCAAGACCACCACCGCGTATCTCGTCGAGGGCGGCCTGAAAACGGTCCGGTCCACCGGTCTGATCGGCACGGTCGAGATGCGCATCGGCGACGAGCGCATCAAGTCGGAGCGCACGACCCCCGAAGCCACCGATCTCCAGGCCCTGTTCGCGGTCATGCTGGAGCGCGGGGTCGACGCGGTCGCCATGGAGGTCTCCAGCCACGCGCTGGTCCTCGGCCGGGTCGACGCCTGCATCTTCGACATCGCGGTCTTCACCAACCTCAGCCCGGAACACATGGAGTTCCACTCGGGCATGGAGGACTACTTCCAGGCCAAGGCCCAGCTGTTCACCCCGGAACGCAGCCGGCAGGGGGTGGTCAACCTTGACGACGAGTACGGCCGCAGGCTCGCCGCCGAGGCCGCGGTCCCCGTGATCACCTACTCCGCCGAGGGCCACCCGGACGCCGACTGGCGCGCCGAGGACGTCGAAGTCGGCCCGATGGACTCGACGTTCACCGCGGTCGGCCCCAAGGGCGAGCTGATCACCGCTCGTTCGCCGCTGGCCGGCTCCTTCAACGTGGCCAACACCCTCGCCGCGATCGCCGCCCTGGCCACCGCGGGCCTCGACCCACAGCTCGCCGCCGACGGCATCGCCGAGGTGCCGGGCGTGCCGGGCCGCCTGGAGCGTGTGGACGCCGGGCAGCCGTATCTCGCGGTCGTCGACTACGCCCACAAGACGGACGCCGTCGAATCGGTCCTGCGCGCGCTGCGCAAGGTCACCGAGGGCAAGGTGCACGTCGTGCTCGGCTGCGGCGGGGACCGGGACAAGACCAAGCGCGAGCCGATGGGCGCCGCCGTGGCCCGGCTCGCCGACACCGCCGTACTGACATCGGACAACCCCCGCTCCGAGGACCCCCTCGCGATCCTCGCGACCATGCTCCAGGGTGCCGCGTCGGTGCCCGCGCACGAGCGTGGCGAGGTCCAGGTCTTCGAGGACCGGGCCGCCGCCATCGCCGCCGCCGTCGCCCGCGCACAGCCGGGGGACACCGTGCTGGTCGCGGGCAAGGGCCACGAGCAGGGCCAGGACATCGCCGGAGTGGTCCGTCCCTTCGACGACCGCCAGGTGCTTCGCGAAGCTATCCAGAAGACCCAGGGATGAACTTGTGATCGCCCTCTCCCTCGCCGAGATCGCAGAAGTCGTCGGCGGGCAGACGCACGACATACCGGATCCGTCCGTCCAGGTCACCGGCCCGGTGGTCCGCGACTCCCGGGAGGTGGAACCAGGCAGCCTCTTCGTCGCCTTCGTCGGCGAGCACGTCGACGGCCACGACTTCGCGGACGCGGTCGTCGAGGCGGGCGCGGTGGCCCTCCTGGCGTCCCGCCCCGTGGGCGTGCCCGCGATCGTCGTGGACGACGTCCAGAGCGCCCTGGGCGCCCTCGCCCGTCACGTCGTACGACACCTCGGCGCGACCCTCGTGGCCCTCACCGGCTCGGCGGGCAAGACCAGCACCAAGGACCTCATCGCCCAGGTGCTCGCGCGCAAGGCGCCCACGGTGTTCACGCCGGGATCGTTGAACAATGAGATCGGGCTGCCGCTGACCGCGCTCAGCGCCACCGCCGAGACGAGGTTCCTCGTCCTGGAGATGGGTGCCCGCGGTATCGGTCACATCCGCTACCTCGCGGGTCTGACGCCCCCGCAGATCGGCCTCGTCCTCAACGTCGGCACCGCCCACATCGGCGAGTTCGGCGGCCGGGAGCAGATCGCGCAGGCAAAGGGTGAACTCGTAGAGGCCCTCCCTTCAGTTGAAGACGGCGGCGTCGCGGTCCTCAACGCGGACGATCCGCTCGTACGGGCCATGGGGCCCCGTACGAAGGCGAAGGTGATCCTTTTCGGAGAGTCCGGCGAAGCGGACGTACGGGCCGAGAACGTGAGACTCACGGACAGCGGACAGCCCGCCTTCAGCCTTCACACACCCTCCGGGTGCAGCGAAGTGACCATGCGCCTGTACGGTGAGCACCACGTGTCGAACGCGCTCGCCGCGGCCGCCGTCGCCCATGAGCTGGGCATGTCCGCAGACGAGATCGCCACCGCGCTCTCCGAGGCGGGCTCCCTCTCCCGCTGGCGGATGGAGGTCACCGAGCGACCGGACGGCGTGACCATCGTCAACGACGCCTACAACGCGAACCCCGAGTCCATGCGAGCCGCCTTGCGCGCGCTCGCGGCCATGGGCAAGGGGCGGCGGACCTGGGCGGTGCTCGGCAAGATGGCCGAGCTAGGGGACGAGGCGCTCGCCGAGCACGACGCGGTCGGACGGCTGGCCGTCCGGCTCAATGTCGGCAAGCTCGTCGCGGTCGGGGGCAGGGAAGCGTCCTGGCTGCAACTGGGCGCATATAACGAGGGTTCGTGGGGTGAGGAGTCGGTGCACGTGTCCGACGCACAGGCGGCGGTCGACCTGTTGCGCAGCGAGTTGCGCGCGGGAGACGTCGTTCTCGTGAAGGCGTCCCGGTCGGTCGGGCTCGAGAGCGTGGCACAGGCGCTCGTCGAGACCGGTGCCGAGGGTGAGGTTGCCGTCCGATGATGAAGCAGATCCTGTTCTCAGGAGTCATCGGCCTGTTCCTGACCCTGGTGGGCACCCCGCTGCTGATCAAGCTGCTGGCCCGCAAGGGCTACGGCCAGTACATCCGGGACGACGGCCCGCGCGAGCACGCCGCGAAGCGTGGTACGCCGACGATGGGTGGTATCGCGTTCATCTTCGCGACGGTCGCCGCGTACTTCCTGTCCAAGGTCATCACGGGTTACACGCCGACCTATTCGGGTCTGCTCGTGCTCGGTCTGATGGTCGGCATGGGCCTGGTCGGTTTCCTCGACGACTACATCAAGATCGTCAAGCGGCGTTCGCTGGGCCTGCGGGCCAAGGCGAAGATGGCCGGTCAGCTGATCGTCGGCATCAGCTTCGCGGTGCTCGCCCTGCAGTTCCAGGACGCCCGCGGCAACACCCCGGCCTCGACGAAGCTGTCGTTCATCACGGACTTCGGCTGGAAGATCGGCCCGATCCTGTTCGTGATCTGGGCGCTGTTCATGATCCTCGCGATGTCGAACGGCGTGAACCTGACGGACGGTCTGGACGGCCTGGCCACCGGCGCCTCCGTGCTGGTCTTCGGCGCCTACACCTTCATCGGTGTCTGGCAGTTCCAGGAGTCCTGCGCCAACGCGCAGACCCTGACCAACCCGAACGCCTGTTACGAGGTGCGCGATCCGCTCGACCTGGCGGTCATCGCCTCGGCGCTGATGGG
This sequence comes from Streptomyces sp. NPDC058469, assembly GCF_042721125.1. Classification (NCBI taxonomy): domain Bacteria; kingdom Bacillati; phylum Actinomycetota; class Actinomycetes; order Kitasatosporales; family Streptomycetaceae; genus Streptomyces; species Streptomyces sp. NPDC058469. Next base: position 10,539 of record NZ_JBHXME010000136.1, on the reverse strand, counting down.
CGCCTGCCTGGGCTTCCTGTGGTGGAACACCTCGCCGGCCAAGATCTTCATGGGGGACACCGGTTCGCTGGCCCTCGGCGGTGTGCTGACGGGTCTGGCGATCCTCTCCCGCACCGAACTGCTGGTCGCCATCATGGGTGGTCTGTTCGTCCTCATCACCATGTCGGTGGTCATCCAGGTCGGATCCTTCAAGCTCACCGGCAAGCGGGTCTTCCGCATGGCCCCGCTCCAGCACCACTTCGAACTCAAGGGCTGGTCCGAAGTGCTCGTGGTGGTCCGTTTCTGGATCATCCAGGGCATCTGCGTGATCGTCGGCCTGGGCCTCTTCTACGCCGGATGGGCAGCGGAAAAGTGACCGAAGGGCAGGGGCTCTCCTTCGAGGGCAAGCACGTCACGGTCGCCGGGCTCGGTGTCTCCGGCATCCCGGCGGCCAAGGTCCTGCACGGCCTCGGCGCGCTCGTCACGGTCGTCAACGACGGCGCCGACGAGCGCTCCCGGGCCCAGGCCGCGGAGTTGGAGGCGCTCGGCATCACCGTGCGCCTCGGCGACGGTGCGACCCTGCCCGACGGCACCGAACTGATCGTCACCACCCCCGGCTGGCAGCCTGACAAGCCGCTGTTCACGGCGGCCCGGGCGGCCGGGGTGGAGATCTGGGGCGACGTGGAACTCGCCTGGCGCCTGCGCGGCCCCGACGCGGCCCCCTGGCTGGCCGTCACCGGCACCAACGGCAAGACCACCACCGTCCAGATGCTCGCCTCGATCCTGAAGGCGGCGGACCTGCGTACGGCGGCGGTCGGCAACATCGGCGTCTCGGTCCTCGACGCCGTCCTCGGGGACGAGGAGTACGACGTCCTCGCCGTGGAACTGTCGAGCTATCAGCTCCACTGGGCGCCTTCGCTGCGCGCCCACTCCGCCGCCGTACTGAATCTGGCGCCCGACCACCTCGACTGGCACGGCTCCATGGAGGCGTACGCCGCCGACAAGGGCCGTATCTACGAAGGCAATCGGGTCGCCTGCGTCTACAACGTCGCCGACAAGGCCACCGAGGACCTGGTCCGCGAGGCCGACGTCGAGGAGGGGTGCCGGGCGGTCGGCTTCACCCTCGGCAGCCCCGCGCCGTCCCAACTCGGCGTCGTGGACGGCATCTTGGTGGACCGCGCCTTCGTCGAGGACCGACAGAAGAACGCCCAGGAACTCGCCGAGGTCGCGGACGTCAACCCGCCCGCCCCGCACAACATCGCCAACGCCCTTGCCGCCGCTGCCCTCGCGCGCGCCTTCGGGGTGCCCGCCAAGGCCGTACGGGACGGGCTGCGGGCCTTCACGCCCGACGCGCACCGCATCGCGCACGTGGCCGATGTGGACGGTGTCGCGTACATCGACGACTCCAAGGCCACCAACACCCATGCGGCGGAAGCCTCGTTGGCGGCCTACGAGTCGATCGTGTGGATCGCGGGCGGGCTCGCCAAGGGCGCCACCTTCGACGAACTCGTCGCCAAGTCGGCGAAGCGGCTTCGGGGCGTGGTGCTGATCGGCGCCGATCGCGCGCTGATCCGCGAAGCCCTCGCGCGACACGCGCCGGAAGTACCCGTCGTCGACCTCGACCGGACCGACACTGGGGCGATGCTCGCGGCTGTCCAGGAGGCACAGCGGCTCGCCGCCGCCGGCGACACGGTGCTGCTCGCCCCGGCCTGCGCCTCCATGGACATGTTCGCCAACTACAACAAGCGCGGTGACGCGTTCGCCACGGCGGTTCGCGAACTCGGCGCCTGACCGACGCAAGCGGAGGCGCTGATGCCCAGTAGCCGTACCGGCCGGCCGCCCGTGCAGCAGCGGACCCCCAGACGTCCCGCCGCCGCCAGGACCGTCCGCGACAACCCCGTACGACGGCTGTACGCCAACGCGCGCCGGGCCTGGGACCGGCCGCTGACCGCGTACTACCTGATCGCCGGCGGCAGCGTGCTGATCACCGTGCTGGGTCTGGTGATGGTCTACTCGGCCTCCCAGATCACCGCACTCCAACTCTCGCTGCCCGGCTCGTACTTCTTCCGCAAACAGTTCCTCGCCGCCTGCATCGGCGGGGTCTTGGCGCTGGCCGCCTCGCGGATGCCGGTCAAGTTGCACCGGGCGCTGGCCTATCCGATCCTCGCGGGCGCCGTCTTCATGATGGCGCTGGTGCAGCTGCCGGGGATAGGGATGTCGGTCAACGGCAACCGCAACTGGATCTCGCTCGGCGGCTCCTTCCAGATCCAGCCCAGCGAGTTCGGCAAGCTGGCCCTCGTCCTGTGGGGCGCCGACCTGCTCGCCCGCAAGCAGGACAAGGGCATGCTGGCCCAGTGGAAGCACATGCTGGTGCCGCTGGTGCCGGTCGCGTTCATGCTGCTCGGGCTGATCATGCTCGGCGGCGACATGGGTACGGCGATCATCCTCACCGCGATCCTGTTCGGCCTGCTCTGGCTGGCCGGTGCGCCGACCCGGCTCTTCGTCGGCGTGCTGTCGATCGCGGCCGCGATCGGTGTGATCCTCATCAAGACCAGCCCCAACCGCATGGCCCGGCTCGCCTGCATCGGCGCCACCGAGCCCAAGACCGGGGTCGCCGACTGCTGGCAGGCCGTGCACGGTATTTACGCGCTGGCCTCGGGCGGGATCTTCGGCTCCGGGCTCGGGGCGAGTGTGGAGAAATGGGGTCAACTCCCCGAGGCCCACACCGACTTCATCTTCGCCGTCACCGGTGAGGAACTGGGTCTGGCGGGCACACTGTCGGTGCTCGCCCTCTTCGCGGCTCTAGGCTATGCGGGTATCCGCGTGGCCGGACGCACGGAGGACCCCTTCGTGAGGTATGCCGCGGGAGGCGTGACCACCTGGATCATCGCTCAGGCGGTGATCAACATCGGTGCGGTGCTCGGCCTGCTGCCGATCGCCGGCGTCCCACTCCCGCTGTTCTCCTACGGGGGTTCCGCCCTGCTGCCGACCATGTTCGCCATCGGGTTGCTGATCGCCTTCGCGCGCGACGACCCCGCTGCGCGGGCGGCGCTTGCGATGCGGCAACCCCGCTTTGGTAGAAAACGGGGGGGCAGGGGTACCGGTTCCGGCCAACGGCCCCGGAGATGGAACACGATGCGACGGCGTGCCTCGGCGGCGCGTTCGTCCGGAGAGCGGTGAATTTCGGTGCATGTCGTACTCGCCGGTGGGGGGACCGCCGGCCACATCGAGCCGGCGCTCGCCCTCGCGGACGCCCTGCGCAGGCAGGACCCCACCGTGGGGATCACGGCCCTGGGCACGGAGCGCGGCCTTGAGACCCGTCTCGTACCCGAGCGGGGCTACGAACTCGCGCTGATCCCCGCCGTACCCCTGCCGCGCAGGCCCACCCCCGAGCTGATCACCGTGCCGGGCCGGCTGCGCGGCACCATCAAGGCGGCCGAGCAGATCCTGGAGCGCACCAAGGCGGACTGTGTCGTCGGCTTCGGCGGCTACGTGGCCCTGCCCGGCTACCTCGCGGCCAAGCGCCTCGGCGTGCCGATCGTGATCCACGAGGCCAACGCCCGCCCGGGGTTGGCCAACAAGATCGGCTCGCGGTACGCGGCCCGGGTCGCCGTCTCGACCCCGGACAGCAAGCTGCGCGACGCCCGCTACATCGGCATCCCGCTGCGCCGCTCGATCGCCACCCTGGACCGCGCGGCCGTACGGCCCGAGGCCCGGGCCGCGTTCGGGCTCGACCCGAACCTGCCGACGCTGCTGGTCTCCGGCGGCTCGCAGGGCGCCCGGCACCTCAACGAGGTGGTCGAGCGGGTCGCGCCGTACCTCCAACAGGCCGGAATCCAGATCCTGCACGCGGTCGGCCCGAAGAACGAACTGCCGCAGGTGCACCAGATGCCGGGGATGCCCCCCTACATCCCGGTACCGTATGTGGACCGGATGGACCTCGCGTACGCCGCGGCCGACATGATGCTCTGCCGCGCGGGCGCGATGACCGTCGCCGAACTCTCCGCCGTCGGACTCCCGGCCGCCTACGTCCCGCTGCCCATCGGCAACGGCGAACAGCGGCTGAACGCCCAGCCGGTGGTCAAGGCCGGCGGCGGACTCCTGGTCGACGACGCGGAACTGACGCCCGAGTGGATCCAGGGCAACGTCCTGCCCGTGCTCGCCGACCCGCACCGGCTGTACGAAATGTCGCGCGCGGCAAGCGAGTTCGGCCGCCGGGACGCCGACGATCTGCTCGTCGGCATGGTGTACGAGGCGATCGCCTCGCGGCATCGTCAATAAAACACGCTGGTGAGTGAGCCGAAGGGGCGCGCCGGTGTCGAGAGGTCGAGCGCGCGGAGGTCCGAAGGGCTGAGCACGGTCGGGCTCTCGACACCGGCAGAGAGCGCACCGGAGGTGAACCGAGCCTAGAAAGGGAGTTGCGCGTGGCCGGACCGACCACCGCCGAGCGCGGTGAACGCCAACAGGAGTCGTCCGGCCCGCCCCTTGTCCGGCGCCTGGGACCACGGCGCCTTCGTCTGATCATCGTTCTGGCCCTCGCCGCACTGGTGTTGGGCGCCGCGGCGGTCTGGCTTCTCTACGGCTCGCAGTGGCTGCGGGTCGAGAAGGTGTCGGTCTCCGGGACCAAGGTCCTGACGCCGGAGCAGGTGCGCGAAGCCGCCGACGTTCCGGTCGGCGGGCCGCTCGTTTCCGTCGACACCGATGCGATCGAAGCCCGACTCCGCAGGAAATTGCCCCGAATTGACGCGGTTGACGTAGTCCGATCCTGGCCTCATGGAATCGGGCTGAAAGTGACCGAACGCAGCCCGGTCCTGGTGGAGAAAAAGGGCGGAAACTTCATCGAAGTGGACGACGAGGGCGTGCGATTCGCCACTGTTTCCACACCGCCGAAGTCCGTCCCCACCCTGGAATTGACGCTCTCCCCATCGGGTTCGTCCGCGGCGGGCCTGCGCCGCTTCGGCGAGGACCGGCTCGTGCGCGAGGCGGTACGGGTCGCGGATGGCATTCCGGCCGCGGTCGCACGCGTCACCCAGGTCGTCAAGGTCCGTTCCTACGACGACATCTCACTGGAGTTGAGCGGCGGCCGTACCGTCGCATGGGGAAGTGGTGACAAGGGCGCGGCGAAGGCGCGTACGCTCACCGCTCTCATGAAAGCAGCTCCCGGCGCCCGGTACTTCGACGTAAGTGTTCCCACCGCGCCTGCGTCAGCCGGGAGTTGACGCACATTCGCGCAGGCCAGCACCCTGGTTGGGCAGCGCTACGGCTGATCACATAGGGTGAAAAGAAAAACGGGAGGTTCGGCGTGTTCGTTGAACGTGCGCCACTTGTCGACTTAGTGTCCTGTTCAGAAGACTTCAAGGAACGGACACACTGGTAACCCTAAACTTCAACGTTAGGGTTCGGGTCGGCGCTACGGACCGTCCCATTCGGCATCCGTCGTCGGGTCGCGGAACACCGCGATCGACGACACGTAACTCGAGGCGAGAGGCCTTCGACGTGGCAGCACCGCAGAACTACCTCGCAGTCATCAAAGTCATCGGTGTCGGCGGCGGTGGTGTCAATGCCATCAACCGGATGATCGAGGTCGGTCTCAAGGGCGTCGAGTTCATCGCCATCAACACCGACGCGCAGGCGCTGTTGATGAGCGACGCCGACGTCAAACTCGACGTCGGCCGTGAACTCACCCGCGGACTCGGCGCCGGCGCCAACCCGGCCGTCGGCCGCAAGGCCGCCGAGGATCACCGCGAGGAGATCGAGGAGGTCCTCAAGGGGGCCGACATGGTCTTCGTGACGGCAGGCGAGGGCGGCGGAACCGGCACCGGCGGCGCGCCCGTCGTGGCCAACATCGCACGCCAGCTCGGCGCCCTCACCATCGGCGTGGTCACCCGCCCGTTCACCTTCGAGGGACGGCGCCGCGCCAACCAGGCGGAGGACGGCATCGCCGAACTCCGCGAAGAGGTCGACACCCTCATCGTCATCCCGAACGACCGGCTGCTGTCCATCTCGGACCGCCAGGTCTCGGTCCTCGACGCCTTCAAGTCGGCGGACCAGGTCCTGCTCTCCGGCGTGCAGGGCATCACCGATCTCATCACCACGCCCGGTCTGATCAACCTCGACTTCGCCGACGTCAAGTCCGTGATGTCCGAGGCCGGTTCGGCCCTCATGGGCATCGGCTCGGCCCGCGGCGACGACCGCGCGGTGGCGGCGGCCGAGATGGCGATCTCCTCGCCGCTCCTCGAAGCCTCCATCGACGGCGCCCGCGGCGTCCTGCTCTCCATCTCCGGCGGCTCCGACCTCGGCCTGTTCGAGATCAACGAGGCTGCCCAACTGGTCAGCGAGGCCGCCCACCCCGAGGCCAACATCATCTTCGGCGCGGTCATCGACGACGCCCTCGGCGACGAGGTCCGGGTCACGGTCATCGCGGCCGGCTTCGACGGCGGCCAGCCGCCGACCCGTCGGGAGACCGGCACGAGTTCCACCTCGGCCCGCCGCGACGAGCCGACTCCGGTACGGCAGGAGAGCCGTCCGTCCTTCGGTTCGCTCGGCAGCGTCAAGCCCAAGGAGGAGCCGGAGTCCGCTCCGGAGCCGGTCGCCGACCTCCCGGTCGCCCCGCCGGTCCCGCCGTCGCGGACCTACTCGGACAGCGCCGCCGAGGAGCTGGACGTACCGGACTTCCTGAAGTGATAGGACAGTTCGACACCGTGAGCGGCGCGCACTTCGCCTTCACCGACAGGTGGGGCGGGGTGAGCGCCGTTCCGTACGAGGAGCTCAACCTCGGCGGCGCGGTCGGTGACGACCCCGACGCCGTACGTACCAATCGTGAACTGGCCGCCAAGTCACTGGACTTGGACCCGGCCCTGGTGGTCTGGATGAACCAGGTGCACGGCGCGGACGTGGCGGTCGTCGAGGGGCCCTGGGGCGCCTCGGACACCCCCTCCGTCGACGCGCTCGTCACCGCACGGCGCGGCCTCGCCCTCGCCGTGCTGACCGCCGACTGCACGCCTGTCCTGCTCGCCGACCCGGTCGCCGGGATCGCGGGCGCGGCCCACGCCGGACGCCCAGGCATGGTCGCCGGGGTCGTCCCCGCCGCCGTACGGGCCATGGTGGAACTCGGCGCCGATCCCGCCCGGATCGTCGCCCGCACCGGACCCGCCGTCTGCGGCCGGTGCTACGAAGTGCCCGCCGACATGCGCGCCGACGTCGCCGCCGTGGAACCGGCGGCGTACGCCGAGACGAGTTGGGGCACTCCGGCGGTCGACGTGACCGCCGGAGCGCACGCGCAGCTCGACCGGCTCGGGGTGCTCGACCGGGCGCAGTCGCCGGTGTGCACCCGTGAATCGGGCGACCACTTCTCGTACCGCCGCGACCGTACGACCGGGCGGCTGGCGAGCTATGTCTGGCTGGACTGATGGGGCATGACGGACCGTAAGCATGAACTCGCCGTGAATCTGGCGAAAGTCGAGGAGCGCATCGCCGCCGCCTGTACGGCGGCCGGGCGGAAGCGCGAAGAAGTGACCCTGATCGTGGTCACCAAGACCTATCCGGCAAGCGACGTGCGGACGTTGGCGGAGCTCGGGGTGCGTCATGTCGCCGAGAACCGGGACCAGGACGCCGCCCCGAAAGCCGCCGAATGCGCGGATCTGCCGCTGAGTTGGCACTTCGTCGGTCAGTTGCAGACCAACAAGGTGCGATCCGTGGTCGGTTACGCCGATGTCGTGCAGTCGATCGACCGTTCCCGGCTCGTCACCGCGCTGTCGAAGGAGGCCGAGCGGTCCGGGCGTGAACTGGGCTGTCTCATCCAGGTCGCGTTCGACGCGGGAGTGAGCGGGCGGGGCGAGCGGGGCGGCGTGGGACCGGGCGGGATCGGGGAGTTGGCCGATCTCGTCGCCGGGGCTCCGGGGTTGCGGCTCGACGGGCTGATGACCGTCGCTCCGCTCACCGGGGAGTACGCGGGACGCCAACTGGAGGCGTTCGGGCGGTTGATGGATTTGTCGACTGACCTGCGCCGAGCCCATCCTGCTGCGAACATGGTGTCGGCAGGGATGAGTGCGGACCTCGAACAGGCCGTGGCAGCCGGAGCGACACATGTGCGCGTCGGCACTGCGGTACTCGGCGTGCGCCCCAGGCTCGGGTAACGTCGCCAGGAAGTCGGACCACAGCAGAAAATATGGTCAATGCCGCCGAAGGCGGGCGTAACGACCTCGTGGATCGCGGGCACTTGGCAGTCGTCAGCCGATCCACCACAGAGCGGAGGACTCAGAGCATGGCCGGCGCGATGCGCAAGATGGCGGTCTACCTCGGCCTCGTGGAGGACGATGGGTACGACGGCCGGGGTTTCGACCCCGATGACGACTTCGAACCCGAACTGGACCCGGAGCCCGAGCGGGACCGTCGACGGCACGAGCCGTCGCACCAGTCACACAGTCCACATCAGTCTCAAAGGGACGAACCGGTACGAGTGGTGCAGCCTCCGGCTCCTCGCGAGCCGGTGTCCCATTCCGCTTCACTGGGTGCGGAATCAGGGCGTCCGGCGCGCATCGCGCCCGTGGCATCCATCACACAAGAACGCTCGTCCCTGGAGAAGAACGCACCGGTGATCATGCCCAAGGTCGTGTCGGAACGAGAGCCTTACCGGATCACCACACTTCACCCCCGGACCTACAACGAGGCCCGTACCATCGGGGAACACTTCCGTGAAGGCACCCCGGTGATCATGAATCTGACTGAGATGGATGACACAGACGCCAAGCGACTTGTCGACTTTGCGGCCGGTTTGGTGTTTGGTCTTCACGGCAGCATCGAGCGGGTGACGCAGAAGGTGTTCCTGTTGTCGCCTGCTAACGTCGATGTCACGGCGGAGGACAAGGCCCGCATCGCAGAGGGCGGGTTCTTCAATCAGAGCTGAGACAGACAGCCGCTAGAAAGCACGGAACAGGGGAGAGGGAAAGACAGACCATGAGCGTGTTCGCGCAGGTGATCTACATCGCGCTGATGGTGTTCCTCATCGTGCTCATCTTCCGGTTGGTCATGGACTACGTCTTCCAGTTCGCCCGCTCATGGCAACCCGGCAAGGCGATGGTGGTCGTTCTGGAGGCCGCCTACACTGTCACCGATCCACCGTTGAAGCTTCTGCGGCGGTTCATCCCGCCGTTGCGTCTCGGGGGCGTGGCGCTCGACCTGTCCTTCTTCGTCCTGATGATCATCGTCTACATCTTGATCTCTATCGTGGGCAATCTCGCGAGGTGACAGTGGACGATACGGTCTTGCCGACTGCCGATGACTACGTTGAGGTGAAGAGATGCCGTTGACCCCCGAGGACGTGCGGAACAAGCAGTTCACGACCGTCCGCCTCCGAGAAGGCTATGACGAGGACGAGGTCGATGCCTTCCTCGACGAGGTCGAAGCCGAACTGACCCGCCTGTTGCGGGAGAACGAGGACCTGCGCGCCAAGCTGGCCGCGGCCACGCGCGCGGCTGCGCAGAACCAACAGAACATGCGCAAGCCCCCCGAACAGGACCAGCAGCAGGGCGGCGGCATGCAGCAGCAGGGGATGCCGCAGCAGGGCATGCCCCAGCAGGGCATGCCCCAGCAAGGCATGCCACAGCAGGGCATGCGCGGTCCGGGCGGCCCGGTGCCCGCCGGCATATCGGGCCCGCCGCAGCAGCAGATGGGCGGCCCCATGGGCGGCCCGCCCCAGCTGCCGAGCGGTGCCCCGCAGTTGCCCGCCGGTCCCGGCGGCCAGGGCCAGGGCGGCCCGCAGGGTCAGGGTCCGATGGGCCAGGGCCCCATGGGTCAGGGTCCGATGGGCCAGGGTCCGATGCAGGGCCAGATGCAGCAGATGGGCCAAGGCCCGATGCAGGGTCAGATGGGCGGCCAGCCCCCCATGCAGCAGCAGATGGGCGGCCCCATGGGCGGTCCCATGGGTGGCGGCATGCCGCAGCAGGGCCCCGGTGGCGACAGCGCCGCCCGTGTCCTCTCGCTGGCCCAGCAGACCGCCGACCAGGCGATCGCCGAGGCCCGTTCCGAGGCCAACAAGATTGTCGGCGAGGCCCGTTCGCGCGCCGAAGGTCTTGAGCGTGACGCCCGAGCCAAGGCCGACGCCCTGGAGCGGGACGCGCAGGAGAAGCACCGCGTCGCGATGGGCTCCCTGGAGTCCGCCCGCGCCACGCTGGAGCGCAAGGTCGAGGACCTGCGCGGCTTCGAGCGCGAGTACCGCACGCGTCTGAAGTCCTACCTGGAGTCCCAGCTGCGTCAGTTGGAGACCCAGGCCGACGACTCGCTGGCCCCGCCGCGCGCTCCGGCTGCCGCGTCGCTTCCGCCGTCCCCGGCGCCCTCCATGGCCCCGGCCGGCGCGAGCGCCCCGTCATACGGCGGCAACCAGGGCATGGGCGGCCCGCCGCCCGCCGGTCCGTCCTACGGCGGCCAGCAGCAGATGTCCCCGGCCATGACCCAGCCGATGGCGCCGGTACGGCCGCAGGGCCCGTCGCCGATGGGCCAGGCTCCCTCGCCGATGCGCGGGTTCCTGATCGACGAGGACGACAACTGACCGGCCTTTAGTAC
>NZ_JBHXME010000135.1:0-30422 GCF_042721125.1 Streptomyces sp. NPDC058469 | reverse complement strand
CGAACGGGCAGATGGTCCTGTGCTGGCTGGAGCGGGCCGGTGACTTCTTCTACGGTGGCAACACCGGCAACTCCACCGTCAGTGGCTACCGCCAGGACGCGCACGGTCGTCTGGCTCTGACCAACGAGGCCGGTATCGCCGCCGCGCCGTCCGGAACGTCCCAGGGCGTCATCGACCTCGCCGTCGCCGCCGACAAGTTCGTCTACGTCCAGAACGCGACCTCCGGCACCGTCGACGGTTTCCGTGTCGGGCGCACCGGCGCCCTCACCAAGATCACGACGGTCACAGGACTGCCCGCCTTCGCCGCATCCGGCATGGAGGGCATCGCCGCGGTGTAAGGAAAGCGGCCGCCGCGGCGGAACGTCCCGGGCGCGCGACGAGCGTGCCCGGGACGTCGTGCATGTGGCGGGCGGGCTCCCGCAGAACGACAGCGCGTGGACGCACGGTGCGGCGTTTCGCCAGGCGGGGACGCCGGACCGGAGACGCTCACCGCGATGACGCCGCCGGCCGCGTCCCATGCGAGAACGTCGAAGGGTCCGTCGGTCGACCACTGACACTGGCAGAGGGACAACCCGCTGCCAGACGCACCCGAGACGCCGCACGGACCCAGGCCGAGATCAGCGAGGCCGCGGCAGAGGAGTCCGTGCGCATTGGCTGTTCAGGCGCCCGCATCGACGCCATCGCCGACCGCACCCGGTCCACCAAACGCGTGATCTACCGCTGTTTCGCAGCAAGGAGCAGCTGTTCACGGCCGTGCTGGAGCGGGAGTACGCCAGCATCCGGCACAGCGAAGAGGAACTCGACGTCGAGCATCTCGCCCCGATGCGCTACCGGACTCTGCCGGGCGACATGGCCATCGTCCACCTCACGACCGGTGAACAAGCCGCCGTCGGGTAGGGGGTGCCACTGCAGGCCTGTGCCAGGGGCCGGGTCGGCGCCGTCGGTGCGCATCGCACACGACAGCGCCAGGGCCGGCCTCGGCCTGGGGTACCGCCAGAGTCGGCCGGTGTTCAGCTGCTGCCGCGGGCGCCTCTGCGGCGCAGGGCGATGAAGCCGCCCGCGATGGCGAGGACACCGGTGGCGGTTACGGCGGCGATGCCACCGGCGCCGGTGGCGGCGAGGTCATCGCCCCGGCCGCCCTGCGGCTGGGTTCCGCCGGAGGCGTCGGCAGCAGGGGTCGCGGCGCCGGTGTCGGAGGAGGCCGCCGTGTCGGACGTACTCGCTGAAGGAGTCGGTGTGGTGGCTGTGACGATCGTCTTGTCGCGGGTGAAGACCAGTGTGCCGAAGCCGAGGTGGTCGAGGCCGCCTCCGGTTCCGTAGTCACCGCCGCCGCCCTCGGGCCTGACCTTGGCCGCCATTTCGCTCACATACGGCGCGTCGAGGCCGCGGCGGTTCACGTAGTGGTTGTAGAGGCCCTCCCAGATCGGGCGCACCTGACCGCGGGCCCACGTGGACGCCTCCGTGAACGTCTCCCATCCCTCCCACGAGCCGGGTGCGCCCTTGTGCCAGGTCCAGGAGGTGAAGGGGACATCGTGGCCGAGGTTCCACTTGGCGGCGTACTCGACGCCTTTCAGGACGCGGCTGTCGTCGTAGCCGTAGAGGTCGATGCCCTGGTTCCACGCCATCTCGCAGATGGTGCCCAGCAGGCCCACGCTCAGCAGGGCGTGTCCCTGGTCGCGTCCGACCTCCACCATCTGTCCGAGGCCCCCGGCGTGGATGAACGGGATGGCGTTCTTGATGGAGCCCATGCCCTTGCCGGACTTGAAGTACGTGACAGCCTCGTCGACCTTGGCCCGGTCGTCGCAGAGGATGCCGATGGCGAGCACGGAAGCCACGCTCAACAGGTCCCAGCTGCTCCAGTAGTTGGAGTCATACGCGCCGTTGTGGTTCGTGAGGAAGCTGTGGTTCATCGGGTAGAAGACACTCAGCATCATCTTCTTGAACCGGGCCAGGTCGAAGCCGCTGTAGCCGCGCATGATCTCCGCCGCGTTCGCGAACTGGTAGCCGTGGATGCCCGCCGCGATGAACCGGTCGGCGCTGCCGTCGAGTGCGGTGAGCTCGGCCGACCAGGCGTTGAGGATGTCGCGGGCGGCGTCCGCGTGCGCCGTGTCGCCGGTGACCTTCCAGCGCAGCGCGTTCTGGTAGGCGGCGGCGATGTCGAAGGCGAGCGTGCTGACGTTGTCGCCGGTGGCGCCGCGTATCACCGTCGCGAGCGGGTTCGCCTTCCAGGTGCTCGCCGAGCGCGGGTTGCCCGCCAGCTTGGCGTAGCCCGCCTTCCACAGGCCGACGCCCGCCTTCACCTTGGCGGCCATACGGTCGAAGTCGGCCTGCGTGTGCAGCAGTCCCGGATGTACGAATGAGGCGCTTGCCACGGCCGGAGCGGCTCCGGCACCGACGGTGGCTGCCCCGATGCCCGCCGCTCCGGCTGCTCCCGCGACCCGCAGCACGCTGCGTCGGCTCATCATCGGGCGACTGTTGTTCTGGCTCACTGACACTGATTGGCTCCTGTCGGATTCGGCCGTACGCAGCAGGAGACGTGCGAGCGGATCGTGGATAACAGAACCGCGGAAGGGAATCTCGAACGGCTCTGGCACACTGCCACCCTTCGGAACGTCAGCATCAGGCGTTCGTCGACGAGGTGGGGCGGGACAAGGTGGGACGGGTTCGCTCGCAGGACGTGCGGGAGCGGTCGGATGTCGCGGTGGTCGTGGCGGCGCGGGCCGGTGACCCGGAGGCGTTGGAGCACCTCGTGCGGGGCTGTCTGCCGTTGGTCTACAACATCGTCGGGCGGGCCCTCGACGGGCACAGCGACGTCGACGACGTGGTCCAGGACACGATGCTGCGAGCCCTGGACGGGCTCTCGGGCCTGGAGGACCCGGAGCGGTTCCGCTCCTGGCTGGTCGCCATCGCCGTACGGCAGGTTCGCGACCGGTGGCGCGGCCGACAGGCCCGGCCGCAGGCGGAAGTGCCGGACGAGGCCGTCCAGGAGGTGGCCCCGGAGGCGGACTTCGCGGATCTGGCCATTCTCCGGCTGGCCCTGTCGGGGCAGCGGCGCGAGGCGGTGGAGGCGACCCGTTGGCTGGAGGACGAGGAACGCGAGGTGCTCTCGCTGTGGTGGCTGGAGGCCGCCGGGGAGCTGACCCGCGCCGAACTCGCGGCGGCCTGCGAACTCGCGCCGCAGCATGCCGCGGTACGGGTGCAGCGGGTCAAGGAGCGGCTTGAGTCCGCGCGGGCCGTGGTGCGGGCCCTGGCCACATCGCCGCGCTGTGCGGAGCTTCAGGCGCAGCTGACCTCCTGGGACGGCCGTCCGGCCGCACGGTGGCGCAAGCGGCTGGCGCGCCATGTCCGCGACTGCCCGCGATGCCTGTTCAACACCTCCGAACTCGTGCCGACGGAGGGGCTGTTGGGCGGGTTCGCGCTGGTGCCGGTGCCGATTGGTCTGGCGGGCCTGCTGCTGGCCAAGTCGATGCCCTCGGCCTCGGCGGCGATGGGTGGGACCGCGCACGCTTCCGGCAGCGTGGGCCGGGTGGGACAGCTGCTGGGCAAGTTGGCGGCCAAGCCGGTGGCGGCGCTGACGGCAGGGGCGGCGGTCCTCGCGGGTGGTGGCGCTCTGTATGCCTACACGCGGTCCGACGCGCCCGTACGACCACACGCGGCTCAGGTCCAGAACCAGGCTCCGGTATCACCCACCGCCTCGTCTGTACCGCCGACCCCGACGACATCCGCAACCCCGACGCCGACGGCCGCCTCGACGCTCGTGGGGCGCCACGCCCTGCGAGCGGTCGACCAGTCCGGCCGCTATGTGAGCGAAGCCGGCAATCTCGGCGTCCTCGGTCCCGTCGCCGCCACGAGTTCCGGGCTCGCGAAGCAGGAGGCCACCTTCCGATTCGTCACCGGGCTGGCCGATTCCCACTGCTACTCGATCAAGGACGCGACGGGCAGGTACCTGCGCCACTACGCCTTCCGTATCCGGCTGGACGCCAACGACGGATCGGCGGTCTTCCAGAAGGACGCCACCTTCTGCGCCCGGCCCGGCTCCGCCGACGGATCGGTCTCCCTGGAGTCGTACAACTACCCCGGTCGCTACCTCCGTTACCGCGACAACCTCCAACTGTGGGTCGACCCAACACAGAACACCGCCGCGTTCCGCGCCAGCCGTTCCTTCACCGTCGTCGCGCCCTGGACCTGATCGCGCCCCCGCCAGTCACCGCAGGCGAGGGCGCACGTGGTGGTCCGTCCCGTCTGCCGTGAAGGCCGTGCGTACGAACCCGCCCGGCAGGGGCGTGCCGTCTACCGCGACGGGCCGGCCCTCGCTGTCCGTCACCCGCAGGAAGTGCCGGGCGGTGGGGGCGGTCACCGTGTAAGGGCCCGGGGCGGTGAGAGTCAGCCGGGCACCGGTGAGCGTGCCGTGCTGCCAGTCGAGGTCCACGCCGACGCCGCCCCTGGCTCGCAGTCCCCGGACGCTGCCGCCCGGCCAGGCGGACGGCAGCGCGGGCAGCAGTCGCAGTTCGTCGGTGTGGCTCTGGAGGAGCATTTCGGCCATGGCCGCCGTGGCACCGAAGGTGCCGTCGATCTGGAACAGCTCCGGCGGGTGCAGGTCGAAGAGGTTGTCCGAAGTAGAGCCCGCCAGAAGGGAGTTGATGCTGCGCAGGGTGAGGTCCCCGTCACCGAGCCTGGCCGCGAGCGCGGCGACCCAGGCGAGGCTCCAGCCGGTGCCCCCGCCGCCGTGAGCGAGGCGCTGGGCCAGGGCCGCGCGGGCGGCGGCGAACAGCTCCGGCGTGCCCTCGGCGTCGACCAGTGGACCGGGGTAGAGGCCGTAGAGGTGGGAGAGATGGCGGTGTCCGAGGTCCTCGGGTTCGACGTCCTCCGACCACTCGGGCAGCGGCTGTCCAGCCGCGTGCGCCACCGGGCGCAGCCGTTCGCGG
Source organism: Streptomyces sp. NPDC058469 (assembly GCF_042721125.1). Taxonomy (NCBI): domain Bacteria; kingdom Bacillati; phylum Actinomycetota; class Actinomycetes; order Kitasatosporales; family Streptomycetaceae; genus Streptomyces; species Streptomyces sp. NPDC058469. Next base: position 25,497 of record NZ_JBHXME010000135.1, on the reverse strand, counting down.
GCGGTTCGCAGCGGGTCCTCGATCTCGTCGTGCAGGCCCAACTCCCCAATCGCCGAGAGGCAGTTCCCGAAGAGTTCTCCGGTGAGCAGAGGTCCATCGTGCTTGCTGCGCCGGTGGCGACCAGTGATCCGTCGGCCGCTCGGAAGCGGTGCTCGGGTGAGGTGGAGGGACAGGTGACGAGCCGTCCGTCGGTTTCAAAGACGAGGAAGTCCAGGAGGAAGACGGCGGCTTCCCGCATCGCCGGGTACGCGCGCTCGGCGAGGAAGCGGCGGTCGGCGGTGAACCGGTAGTGCTCCCAGAGGTGGGCGCACAGCCACGCCGCCCCCATCGGCAGTTGGCCCAACTCGGGCTGCCCTGGACCGGGTTGGCGCTGCGCCAGATGTCGACGTTGTGGTGTGCGGTCCAGCCGCGGCAGCGGTAGTAGGCGTGCGCGGTGCGGCGGCCGGCCTCGGCGAGGCCGCCGATCAGGTCGAAGAGCGGCTCGTAGCATTCCGGCAGGCCGGTGGTCTCGGCGTGCCAGTAGTTCATCTGGAGGTTGATGTCGGTGGTCCAGTTGGACTGCCAGGGCGGCTGGACCGTGGTGTTCCAGATGCCCTGGAGGTTGGCCGGCTGGGAGCCGGGACGGGAGGAGGCGATGAGCAGGTAGCGGCCGTACGCGAAGTGCGGTGCGTCCAGGCCCGGATCGTCGGCACCCGCCTTCACGGCGGCGAGGCGTTCGTCGGTCGGCAGGTCGTCGAGCGCCGGGTCGTGGTCCAGGCGTAGATCAGTCCGTCCCTGGAGGGCCCGGTGATCGGCGGCGTGCTCGGTGCGCAGTCGCTCGTACGGAAGGGCGGAGACGGTCTCCAACTGCCGTACGACGTCGGTGTCCAGGCCGGAATCCGGGCCGAGTGGGGTGTGGTTCCAGCCCTGGTAGCCGGTCGTGGTGGCGACGAGCAAGGTGGCGGTCGTCGCTCCGGTGACGCGCAGGCCTCCGTCCGGGGTGCGCTCGACAGTGCCGTCCCGGTCGGCCTGGACGTGAAGCCCCGCGGCGAATCCGGTCCCCACATCGGGCGCGTACGTGACGGCGTCGGGGCCGGTGGCCTCGAACTGCACTTGCGCGGGGGCGCGGCCCGTGATGACCGCGCCCGGCGCCGATCCCGGGTGCGCCGAGTGAAGGCAGGCGGTGAAGGTCAGTGCCGCCGGGCGGTCACAGCCCAGCCGTATCGCGAGGACAGCCCGCGACCGCCGACACGAACAACTCCCGGGTGTGGCGTACGCCGTCGACGGTGTACGCGACCGTGCCTATGCCTTCGGTCAGGTTCAACTCCCGCCGGTACGCGGTGACTTCACCGTCGTGGTCCAGGTCGAACAGCAGGGCACCCAGTGGCTGGTACGCCTGCGTGAACGGTCCCTGCATCCGCGTGGCCAGCTCCTCGGCACGCACATGATCGTGGTCACGGAGCACCGCCTCGCGCAGGGCGGGAAGGTGCGCGGCGGCCCCGTCGTCGTTGTGGTCTCCGGGGCCGCCGGACCAGAGGGTGTCGGCGTTGAGGTCGATGCGCTCCCGTACGGCGCGCCCGTGCACCATCGCGCCCAGGGACCCGTTGCCCAGCGGCAGCGCCGCGAGGTAGTCCTCTGCGGGCTGCTGGTACCAGAGCGTCAGTACGGGCGGAAGCCGAGCGTCAACGTCACCGGCCGGGCGTCGAGTTGGAACTGGGGTTGGGTGCGCGGACCGCAGGCACCGCTGCCGATGCCATGGTGCGCGGCGTCGAGGTTGACGTACACACGGTCGCGGGGACGCAGATCGCTGGTGTGCTGTGCGGCGTCGAGGTCCTCGCTGGTCCAGCGGCGCACGGTGAGATCGGTGTACGGGTACCCGGTGACGGTCAGCCCGACGCCGTCCGGGTCGGTGAGGCGGGCGTGGCGCACCTGGCACCGGTTGCCGTTCTCCTGCGGCAGGACGTACGGCGTCTGGAGGTCGTCGACGGCGGCGCCGAAGTGCCCGACGCGGACGGCGGCGGTGGTATCGGAGTACGCCTCGCCGGGGCCGAGCCCGAACCAGTCGACCGTCTCGATGTCCCCCGGGAGCGCCATGCGGATGCCGATGCGGGGGAGCGGGCAGGGCCAGGTGCCCACGGGCTCGGTGTGCAGGGCGAGTTGGAGCAGGCCGGGGTCCTCGGCGTCGGCGGCCCAGCGGAAGACCGTACGCATGGCGAAGTCGGCGCCCGCGGGAGCGGTGCGCGTGATGACCTCCAGGCCGCCGTCGTGCGGGCGGAGGCCGATCAGACGGTGTTCGAGGCGGTCGAGGCCCGCCTTGCGCCATGCCTCGGCGAGGGGGCCGTTCCAGGTGCGCAGGTCGTTGTCGATGGGGGCGCGCCACAAGTCGAGGCGGGGCCCGTCGACTTGGAGGCCGCCCAGTGCGGTCAGCGTTCCGGACACGGCGTCGAAGACCGCGGGCCCGAGGGTGTACGTGCCGTCGGCGAGGACCGGGACCATGGGCCGGACCGCCGGGGGAGCTTGCGGGGCGGGGCCCACGATGGCGGCCTGGTCCCAGGCGATCTCATGCCTGGCCGGCGCCCACGACTCGTCCTCCGCGAGCTCAGCGACGACGGTGACCCACCGCTCCTCGCCGTCCTCCAGGGGCGCGTCGCAGAGCTTGGTGAGCGTCTCGGGCCAGGGCAGTTCCCCGTCGGCGCCCGCAGGTACCGGCTGTACCGCCAACTCCCCGTCACCGCGCGGCTGTCCGTGGTCCTCGACCGACCAGCGGAACCGCAGATGGGCGGTGTCCAGGGTGTGCAGCAGGTTCCGGACGCGTACCGTCCTCGACGTGGTGTCGACGGTGATCCGCACCGGCTCCACGGCCTTCTTGTACTCGGTGAGGCCGGGGGAGGGGGTGCGGTCGGCGAAGGCCAGCCCGTCGCAGCAGAAGTTGTCGTCGTGCACCGGCTCGCCGAAGTCGCCGCCGTACGCGAAGTGTTCGCGGCCCTTTGGGGTTCGGCGCCGGACGCCGTGGTCGATCCACTCCCAGACGAAGCCGCCGTGCAGCCGGGGGTAGGTCTCGAAGAGTTCCTGGTACTCGCTCAGACCGCCCGGGCCGTTGCCCATGGCGTGCGCGTACTCGCAGAGGATGACCGGCAGCCTACGGCGTCGCGCGTCCCGCGACGGGTCATCGGCTACCGCCTCCTGGCCTCGTCCCAGGAGACCCACCTCGCTGTGGTCGGCGTACATCAGGCTGAAGACGTCGGTGTACGGGCAGTTGTAGTCGCCCTCGTAGTGGATGAGCCGGTCCGGGTCGCGGTGCTTCGCCCAGGCGGCCATGGCCGCGAGATTCGTGCCGGTGCCCGCCTCGTTGCCGAGCGACCACATGACCACGCTGGGGTGGTTCTTGTCGCGTTCGACCATGCGGCGCATCCGGTCGAGATACGCCTCGTGCCAGCGCGGGTCGTCGCTCGGATTGCCCTTCCAGCCGACCAGCCCGAAGCCGTGCGTCTCCAGGTCGCACTCGTCGACGACCCACAGGCCGTAGGTGTCGCACAGATCGAGGAACGCGGAGTCCGGCGGATAGTGGCTCGTACGGACGGAGTTGATGTTGTGACGCTTCATCAGGAGTACGTCCGTGAGCATGTCCTCGTGGCTGAGGGTGCGCCCGGTGTCGGGGTGCCACTCGTGGCGGTTGACGCCGCGGAAGAGCAGGGGCCGCCCGTTGGCGAGGATGACGCTGTCCTTCACCTCGATCCGGCGGAAGCCGATCCGCAGGGGGATCCGCTCGCCGTCGGTCACCAACTCGCCCTCGTAGAGGTGTGGTTGCTCGGCGGACCAGGGATCGACGCCGGGGGCGTGATGCGGTCCCGCAGGGTCGGCGTCGACGATGCCCAGGGCGGGGACGGTCAGCAGGGCCGGGCCGTCGGCCCGCACGGAGAGGGTGCCGTCGCCGGTGATGTGGTCGTAGTCGGCGTGCACGAAGAAGTCGGTCAGGGCGCCGACGGGTCGCGAGATCAGGGTGACGGGGCGGAAGATCCCCGACAGCCACCACATGTCCTGGTCCTCCAGGTAACTGCCGGACGACCACTGGTGCACCCGGACCGCGAGGACGTTGCGACCCGGCCGCAGGGCGTCGGTGACGTCGAACTCGGTGGGCAGACGACTGCCTTTGCCGTCGCCGAGCAGGATGTCGTTGAGCCAGACGGCGAAACAGGAGTCGACACCCTCGAAGCGCAACAGGGTGCGGCCCGCGGGCCAGTTGTCGGGGCGGAGGAACTCGCGGCGGTACTCGCCGGTCGGGTTGGCGTCCGGTACGTGCGGCGGATCCACCGGGAACGGATAGACCTGGTTGGTGTACGCGGGCGGCCCGAAGCGAGGCTCGTCCGGCAGCCCCTCCATCTGCCAGCAGGACGGCACCGGGATCGTGTCCCAGTCGCTGTCGTCGAACCCGGCTTCCTGGAAACCGTCGACGACCTGTGGCAGCCCTGCGGCCAGGTGGAAGCGCCAGGTTCCGGTCAGATCCAGTGCGGGGGCGTCGGAGGTGAAGGCGGCCCGGGGCCGCTCGCGGCCGCGGCCCGGTGAGAAGCTCTCCAGGTAGTCGTGTGCGGTGGGCTCACTCGTCACAACAGGGGCCTTCTTTCAGGCAGTTGACGGTGCGCGCTCCCGCGGGCAGCAAGAGGCGGGAGAGTGCGCGGGCATGGCGGTGCACGCGCCGGGCGGGGAGAGACCGACGCGTGGGGTTTCCGGGCGGGGCGGCGCTCTCGACGCCGCACCGGAAGTCAGTGGATGCCGGGCGGTGCTGAACTCGCGCGCGGTACGACTTCGGGCCGCAGGAGGGTCAGGGACGGGGCCGTCGGCCTGCTGTTGGCGATGCCTCGCCACAGCAACTCGGTGGCTTCCCTGGCCATTTGCCGCTTCGGTAGGGCCACCGTGGTCAGGGGCGGATGGGCGTGTGCCGCCTGGGGGATGTCGTCGATGCCGACGACCGAGATGTCCTCCGGCACCCGAAGTCCCTGGTGCCGGCAGACCTCCATCACCCCCAGGGCGATGGCGTCGGTGGAGGTGAACACGGCCGTCACGGGCTCCGTCGCACGGAGCTGCGACAGGGCTCGCAGTGCCGCCTCATAACCGGACTCGGGTGTCGCTCCCGGTGCCGTGAACACCAGGTCGTCGGGGACCGTGATCCCGTCCTCGGCGAAGGCCCGCCGGACGCCGGCCACCCGCACCCGGTGTGCCGGGAGGTCCGCGATCACCGCCAACTGCCGGTGGCCGAGCTCCCGGAGGTGCCGCCCGGCCAGATACCCGGCCTTCTCGTAGTCGATGGTGACCACGGGCAGCGTGTCCGGCGGATCGATCTCCCAGGCGCACAGCACGACCGGCAACTCCAACTCGCCCTGCGAGGACAGCTGTTCGCCGATCTCGAAGTCGCCGGCCACCAGAAGCGCGTCCACCGACCGGTTGGAGAGGGTGGCCAGTTGACGCCGGGCACGGTCCCCGTCGCCTCGTGTCGTGGCCAGCAACAGGTGGTAACCACGCTCCTCCAGCAGCATCTCCACCTCTTCCACCACCTCCGAGTAGAAGGGGTTGGCGATGGTGGGCACGATGAAGCCGATGGTCATGGTGGTGCCCGTGGACAGGCTCCGGGCCACCAGGTTGGGTGTGTACCCCAGTTCAGCGATCGCGGCCTCGACTCTCGCCCTGGTCTCGGGGCTGACGACCGTGCGCCCCCGGACCACGTTGGAGACGGTCTGCTTGGTGACGCCGGCGCGCTGCGCGACGTCGGCCATGGTGACCACGGGGCGGGTCCACCTCTCGTTTGACCGGTAAAATCATCTGTGTTCCGGATTCTTGCAGCGCCTTCCGAGGCGGGTCAAGGTGCCCAGAAGCCTCTTTGTGAGCCTCCTGATGGCGGAAGAAACCGGTTGTGCGTGACCTCTTGACGCTCCCGACACACATAGTTAACGTCACTCGGCAGCGGCATTTGACCGGTCAAAAACCGTGCTGTGACAGAGCTTTGTTGCTTCACCGAGTGAGGCGGAGCCGATTTCGACGGCCCGCGATTCCACTGTCCCCACCGCAGTCAGGCGGGAATTCCACGCGCCCTCCCCACGGCCGCGCCGTGCCCGCTCCCCGTCAACAGAAATCCTGCGAAGCAGCCGGAAAGGCAGGAAGCAGTCATGCGGTCCACAACTGGTGCTCCGATGTCACGGCGTCGGTTCCTCACGACCTCCACCGGTGTCGCCGTCGCGGCCACGGCGGGCGGTCTGCTCTCGGGCTGTGCCGGCTCGGTGTCCTCGGGCGACTCCGGGGGCAAGACCACCCTCACGATCATGTCGAGCGGTACCGAGCTGGGCACGGCCGCCGAGATCAAGCAGGCCGAGAAGACACTCGGCATGACCCTCAAGGTGGTCAAGTACGACCTCACCCGGCTGACCGCCATGCTCACCAGCGGCGGCGCACCCGACATCGTGCGCGCCGAGGGCTCGGACGTCCCGTATCTCGCCTCGCACAGCGTCGCGCAGGACCTGGACGACTACTTCGCCAAGAGCACGGTCCTCAAGGCCGCCGACCTGGACCCGGTCAACGACATCTGGCGCTGGGACGGAAAGAAGCAGGGCAGCGGGCCGCGCTACGGGATGGCGAAGGACTACTCCCAGAACTACACGCTCTGGTACAACACCGCGCTGTTCGACGCGGCCGACGAGCCCTACCTCAGCGAGACCGTGCCGCTGACCTACGACAAGCTGCTCGACGTGGGCAAGCGCCTCGGGGCGAGCGGAAAGAAGTCCAAGGCGTACGGGCTGAGCGTGGGCGGCACCTTCGAGACGTTCATGATCATGACCACTCAGGCCGGGGGAGAACTCTTCAACGACGACTACTCCGAAGTCGACTTCACGGGCGACGCGGCCAAGAGCGCGCTGGCCTGGTACATCGACCTGGCCAAGTCCCATATCACCCCCTCCCTCGCCTACCCGGACCCCAACGGCTGGGACTGGCCCACCTTCCAGGCCGGCCGGATGGCGATCACGGCCCAGGGCTACTGGTTCGGCGGACAGATCGTCACCGACGAGAAGATCGCCGCCACCGCGCGCTTCGCTCCCGCGCCCCAGCTCGGCAGCAAGCGGATGAGCACCTGCTACACGGGGACCGGCCTGTGGATGCCCAAGGCCGGCAAGAACAAGGACGCGGCCTGGCAGGCGATGGAGTACTTCCTGGGCGGCACGCCCGCCAAGAAGCGCGCCGAGACCGGCTCCGGCCTCCCCGCGCTCAAGTCCCTGCGCCCGCTCCTGCCGAAGACCAAGGGCTTCCAGAAGGAGGCGTACGCGGTGCAGAGCAAGGAGTTGGAGTACTTCTCCGTGCTGCCCTTCACCCCGTACATCCGGATGGACGCCATGAACGCCGTGATCTACCAGCTGACGCCCGGGGCGATCAAGGGCAGCACCTCCGTCACGAAGCTGGCGGACCAGCTGAACGAGGGGATCAACAAGCAGCTCGCCAACGGCAAGAAGCTGATCAAGTGAGTGCCGGTCACATGAGTACGGATCAAGCGCGGACGAGCCGGCTCGTCGAGGCGCCCGCGAAGCCGCCCCCGCCCTCGCGGGTGACGACCGGCCGGCCACGCGTCCGCCTCGGCGCCCGCGGTCGCCAGCAGGAGCGGGTCTTCTGGCTCAGTGTCGCCCCGTGGCTGCTCGGCTTCCTCGGCCTGACCCTGTATCCGCTGGGATACGCGCTGTGGTTGAGCCTGACGGACTCCGACGGCATCTCGCCGAACACCCACTTCATCGGCCTGGACAACTACAAGGAACTGCTCTCGGACCCGGTCACCCGCGACACACTGGTCCGCACGGGGATCTTCGTCGCGGCCGTCGTGCCGACCGGCATCATCGCCGGGCTCGCCCTCGCGGTGCTGATCAACCGTCCGATTCGGGGCCGGGGCATCTACCGCACCCTGCTCTACCTGCCCGCGGTGTTCCCTCCGGTCGGCGCGGCGATGGCCTTCAAGATGGTCTTCGACCGTGACACCGGCGCGGCCAACGGGATCCTCGGCTTCCTCGGCGGAGGCCCGGTCATCTGGCTCGCCGATCCCTACGCCCGGTACGTGCTGCTCATGCTCACGCTCTGGGGCTGCGGCAACGCCATGATCATCTCGCTGGCCGGTCTGCAGGACATGCCCAAGGAACTGATCGAGGCCGCCCGCATCGACGGCGCGAACTCCTGGCAGTCGTTCCGGCGGATCACCCTCCCGCTCCTTTCGCCAGTGATCTTCTTCCAGGTCATCACCGGCGTCATCGGCGCACTCCAGAGCATCATGCCGATGCTGCTCGCGGTGAACCCCAGCCCCGCCGGGGTCACCTCGGTGCCGCAGGGCAACTACCTGTACATGATCAACGTGTTCGCGCAGTACCTCGCCAACGGCCGCTTCGGCTACGCGTCCGCGCTGCTGTGGGTGCTGTTCGCCGTGATCCTCGTCGTCACCGCGCTTATCTTCAAACTGAGTTCCGGTGCGGTGTTCTACAACTTCGAGCCGGAGACCAAGAAATGATCCTCGCTCGTCGCACCGGCCTCTACCTCGTTCTCATCGCGCTGGTCGCGCTGTTCGCCAGCCCGTTCGGCTGGCTGGTCATCACCGCCTTCAAGGACAACTCGGAGATGGCCGCCTACCCGGTGCACTGGCTGCCCGAGAAATGGCAGTTCGGGAACTTCGCCAAGGCCCTGACCTTCTTCAACTACCTTGGCTACGCCAGGAATTCGCTGATCATCGCAGGCATCTACTCGGTGCTGATCACCCTCAGCTCGGCCTGGGCCGGCTTCGGCTTCGCCCGCATGGCGGCCCGGGGCAAGCGGCTGGTCTTCGGCGTCCTGCTGTCCACGATGATGATGCCGGCGATGATCACCCTCATCCCCACCTACATCATCTTCGCCAGGCTCGGGATGATCGACACCTACTGGCCCTGGGTCCTCTGGGGGCTGGCCGGAGCGCCCTACCTGATCTTCCTGTTCCGGCAGTTCTTCGCGAACATGCCCCGGGAGCTGGAGGAGGCCGCGATCGTCGACGGATGCGGCTACGGCCGTATCTTCTGGCGGATCTTCCTGCCGCAGTCCTGGCCGGTGCTCGCCACCAGCATGCTGCTGTCGTTCACCTGGGTCTGGGGTGACTACATCGCCCCGTCCCTGCTGCTGAGCACGGACCACACCACTCTCGCCGTCGCCGTGGCCACCCAGTACGTCAACGAGGGCAACCAGACGCCGATCAACAACCTGATGGCGGCGGGCTCGGTCCTCTACATCCTCCCCGTCCTCCTGCTCTTCTTCGTCCTCCAGCGCGGCTTCGTCACTGGTGTCTCCACCTCGGGACTGAAGTAACGGCGCCTGAAGCAAGGGCATGCGAACGATCGGCACGTGAAGCAACGGCACCTTCCTCGATCCACAAGGACGCAGCATGTCTTCGCCCACCGCTGCCCGTTTCACCCTCGACCCCGCCTTCGGCATCGGAACCGTCCATCCACGGCTGTACGGCTCCTTCGTCGAGCATCTCGGCCGCTGCGTGTACAGCGGCCTCCATGAGCCCGGACACCCCGACGCCGACGAGAGCGGCCTACGGGAGGACGTCCTCGCGCTCATCCGCGAACTCGGCGTCACCACGGTCCGCTACCCGGGCGGCAACTTCGTCTCGGGCTACCGCTGGGAGGACAGCGTCGGCCCGGTCGAGCACCGGCCCCGACGCCTGGAACCGGCCTGGCGCTCCACCGAGACCAACGAGTTCGGCCTGGCCGAGTTCATGGACTTCTGCGCCAAGGCGGACATCGAGCCGATGATGGCCGTCAACCTCGGTACCCGCGGTGTGGAGGACGCCGGCCGGCTCCTCGACTACGCGAACCACCCGGGCGGCACCGAACTCTCCGACCTCCGGGCCACGCACGGGAACAAGGAGCCGTTCGGCATCCGCATGTGGTGCCTGGGCAACGAGGTGGACGGCCCCTGGCAGATAGGGCACAAGAGCGCGGAGCAGTACGGCCAGGTCGCCCGCGAGACCGCCAACCTCATGAAGATGATCGACCCAGGCCTCGAACTGGTCGTCGCCGGTTCCTCCAGCTTCGCGATGCCGACCTTCGGCACCTGGGAGTCGACGGTCCTGACCGAGTGCTACGACAAGGTCGACCACGTCTCCCTGCACGCCTACTACGAGATGAAGGGCGAGAACCCCGACCGCGACTCGTTCCTCGCCTCGGCCGTCGAGATGGAGCGGTACATCGAAGCCGCGGTCGCCACCTGCGACCATGTGGGCGCCACACTCAAGTCCCAGAAGAAGATGATGATCTCCTTCGACGAGTGGAACGTCTGGCACAGCGAACCCGAGTCTCCGCCCGGGTCCCGTCCCGAGGACGACTGGCCGCAGGCTCCCCGGCTCCTGGAGAACAACTACACGCTCACAGACGCCGTACTCGTCGGCTCCCTGATGATCGCCCTGCTGCGCCACGCCGACCGGGTCACCTCCGCGTCCCTCGCCCAGCTGGTCAACGTCATCGCCCCGATCATGACCGAGCCGGGCGGTCCCTCCTGGCGGCAGACCACTTTCTTCCCCTTCGCCCAGGCGTCGAAGTACGGCCGGGGCCGGGTGCTGCGCGTCGAGGTGGACAGCCCGACCCACACCACCGGGCGCTTTGATGAGGTCGACCTGCTGCATGCCACGGCCGTCCACGACGAACAGGCCGGCACGCTCACCGTCTTCGCCGTCAACCGGAGCCTGACCCGGGAACTCCCGCTCGAAGTGGCCCTCCGTGGACTGGGCGCCGTCCGGGTCGTCGAGCATCTGATGTTCACCGGCGACGACCCCGACGCCCGCAACACCCTCACGGACCCCGAACGAGTCACTCCGCGCACGGCCGACGCCAGTGCTGTCACCGGTGACGTACTGACCTCCACGCTGCCGCCGTTGTCCTGGAACGTCATCCGCCTGGCCACCGAGAGCGCCAACGTGACCGCCACCGCCCAGAGTTGAGAAGGAGACCCCGCATCCATGACTGTCTTCACCGCCCAGGACGGCGCTCTGGAGCGGCGCGCCCCGCACGAGATCCTCGTCATCGAACCCTGGGGCCCGCACGCGGTACGGGTCCGTGCCCGAGCCCTCCGGAACCCGGACGACACGATCGCCGGCCGCAGCCTGGACGGCAGCAGCGTCACCCACACCGACGAGGTCGGCGCCGTAGAAGGAATCGACGAAACGCTGCCCGGGGCCCTCGACATCCCTCCACCCGACTCCACCGCCACGGCGACCGCGCACCCGGGCGGCACCGCCCGTCTGGTCAACGGCCGTATCACCGTCGAGGCCGACCAGGACGGCAAGCTGCGCTTCCTGCACACCGCGACCGGCCGCGAACTTCTCGCCGACAAGCGCCCGTACACCTGGTACCCGGAGCCGCGCACGTTCGCACCGCTCGGCGACGGCACCTACCGCATCGAGCAGAGCTTCGAGGCGTACGACGACGAGCGCATCCACGGTCTCGGCCAGCATCTGCACGGCCGCCTCGACCAGAAGGGGCTGGTGATCGACCTGGTCCAGGGCAACACCATCGTTTCCATCCCCTTCCTGCACTCCTCCCGCGGCTACGGTCTGCTGTGGAACAACCCGGCGACGGGCCGGGTGGAGTTGGGCGGCGACACGACCCGCTGGGTCGCGGACGAAGCGCGCGGGCTCGACTACTGGATCACTGCGGGCGACACCCCCGCCGAGATCATGCGGGCGTACGCGGACGTGACCGGTCATCCGCCCCTGGTGCCCGAGTGGACCACCGGCTTCTGGCAGTCGAAGCTGCGCTACCGCTCCCAGGACGAACTCCTCACCGTGGCACGGGAGTACAAGAGGCGAGGCTTGCCGCTGGCCACGATCATCTGCGACTTCTTCCACTGGACCCGCATGGGGGACTGGGACTTCGACCGGACCGACTGGCCCGATCCCGAGGGCATGGTCAAGGAGTTGGAGGCACTCGGCGTCAAGCTCGCCGTGTCCGTCTGGCCCACGGTGGAGCCCGGCAGCGACAACTACGCCGCTCTGCGCGACGCGGGACTTCTCGTCGGTGACCGCCACGGCGGCCCGCTGACCTTCCCCTGGCCGTCCCGCGGCCACGGCGGGGACCATCAGCCGATGGCGTACCTCGACTCCACCGAACCCGGCGCCCGCCGCTACCTCTGGGAGCAACTGCGCGAGCACTACCGGGAGTTGGGCGTCGCCGCGTTCTGGCTGGACGCCTGCGAACCCGACCTGACCCCGGAACTGGCCGCCCGTGCGGTCTACGCGGCGGGCCCCGGCGTCCAGGTCGGCAACCTGTACGGGCTGGCGCAGGCACGTGCCGTCGCCGAAGGGCTTCAACAGGACGGCGACGACCGCCCGTTCAGCCTGATCCGCTCCGCCTGGGCCGGAAGCCAGCGCTACGGCGCCGCCCTGTGGTCCGGCGACATCCGCCCCACCTTCGAGTCCCTCGCCCAGCAGGTGCGGGCCGGGCTGAACGTCGCGATGAGCGGCATCCCCTGGTGGAACACGGACATCGGCGGCTTCGGCGGCGGCGACCCCACTGACCCGGCGTACCAGGAGGTGATGGTCCGCTGGTTCCAGTACGGCACCTTCAGTCCGGTCATGCGGCTGCACGGCGACCGACAGCCCAACTGGCCCACCTTCTCCGCAGACATGACCGGCGGGCCGAACGAGGTCTGGTCGTACGGACAGGAGGCGTATCCGATCCTGAGCGCGCACCTGCACCTCCGCGAGCGCCTCCGCCCGTACCTGCTGGAACTCGCCGAGGCCACGCACCGCACCGGCGCCCCCGTCATGCGCCCGCTGTTCTTCGACTTCCCGGACGACGCACACGCCTGGAGCGTCGGCGACCAGTTCCTGCTCGGCCCCGACGTCCTCGTCGCCCCGGTCACCGAGGCGGGCGCCCGGGACCGCACGGTCTACCTTCCGGCCGGTGCCCGCTGGACCGACACCGTCACCGGCGAACTCCACGAGGGCGGTAGGACGTTGGAGGCGTCCGCGCCGCTGGAGCGCATCCCGGTCTTCGTCCGCGAAGGCGCCGCCGTGGCGGCCGTATTCACGGGGAGCGCTGGATGACGACGCGTGCGACGGCTCGTACGCCTGCCCGTACCACGATCCGTGTCGACGCGCGCCCCGGCGCCGGACGGCCCATCAGCCCTGACCTGTTCGGCGCCTTCTTCGAGGACATCAACTACGCGGCGGACGGCGGGCTGTACGCCGAGCTCGTCCAGAACCGATCCTTCGAGTACACCTCCGAGGACGCGCCCGGGTGGCACTCCCTGACGGCCTGGGACGCGGTGGAACTCGGCGGCGGACGCGGCGAGTTGCGCACGGAGACGGCCGATCCGCTCCATCCGGCCAACCCCCACTACGCGGTGGTGGAGGTGACGAACCCGGGCGAGGGCGTGGGCCTGCTCAACCACGGCTTCGACGGCATCCCGGTCGAGGCGGGCGCTTCGTACATCCTGAGCCTCTTCGCCCGTCGGGCGGAGGGTGAACTGACCCCGCTGGTCGTCCGGTTGACCGGTTCCGGCGGCACGTACGCCGAAGTCCGGCTCGACGGACTGGCGGATACCTGGGCACGCCACGAGGCGGTGCTCATCGCCACCGCGACCGACCCCGAGGCCCGGCTGCTCGTGCTCGCCACCGCCCCCGGCACCGTCCATCTGGACCTGATCTCCCTCTTCCCGGAGCACACCTTCAGGGGCAGACGGAACGGTCTGCGAGCCGACCTGGCACAGACGATCGCGGACCTGGAGCCCAAGTTCCTCCGCTTTCCCGGTGGTTGTGTCGCCCACGGCCTCGGGCTCGGAAACGTGTACCGATGGAAGGACACCATCGGCCCGCTCGAAACGAGACGTCAGCAGTCCAACCTGTGGGGTTATCACCAGTCCGCCGGGCTCGGCTACTTCGAGTACTTCCAGTTCTGCGAGGACATCGGCGCGAAGCCGCTGCCGGTGGTGGCCGCCGGGGTCTGCTGCCAGAACACCCCGGGCGGCCAACAGAGCATCCCGATGGGCGAGATGCCCGCGTACGTCCAGGACGTCCTCGACCTCGTCGAATACGCCAACGGGCCCGCCAACTCCCCGTGGGGCGCCCCGCGATCCGCCGCCGGCCACCCCGAGCCGTTCGGCCTGGAGTACCTCGGCATAGGCAACGAGGACGAGATCACCCCGGCCTTCCGGGAACGGTTCGAGATGATCCGCACGGCGCTCGCGGACCGGCATCCGCACATCAAGGTCATCGGCACGGCAGGACCGAACCCGGCCGGTGCCGACTTCCGGGCGGGCTGGGAGTTCGCGCGCAAGCTCGATCTCGCGGTGGTCGACGAACACGCCTACCTCAGCCCGCGCTGGTTCCTCCAGAACACCGGCCGGTACGACGCCTACGACCGGGGCGCCCCGAGGGTGTACCTCGGAGAGTGGGCGTCCAAGGGGGACACTCTGCTCAACGCGCTCGCCGAGGCGACGTACATGAACGCCCTGGAGCGCAACGGCGACATCGTGGCCCTGGCCTCGTACGCCCCGCTGCTCGCCAGGTCCGGCCACACGCAGTGGACCGTGAACCTCGTCCACTTCGACAACACCGAGGTGCGGCTGACACCGAGTTACCACGTGCAGCGCATGCACTCCACCCACCACGGGGACGAGTACCTGCCGCACACCGTGACCGGTGCTCCGGCTGCCACGCCTCCGCCGGACCCGCTGCGCGGCGGTGGAGTGCGCCTCAGCACCGTCGACACCCGGGCCGAGTACCGGGGGCTGCGGGTGACCAGCGGTGGATCGGACTACGTCCTTGAGGTTCAAGCGCGCAAGACCGAGGGGGAGGAGGGCTTCGTCGTCGGCTTCGGCGCGGTGGACACGCCCGACCACTACGTCTGGAGTCTGGGCGGCTGGCACAACCAGAGCCTCACCCTCCAGCGCGTGTGCGACGGCTTCGTCGACGACCTCGACCGGGTGCCGGGGCCGATCGAGACGGGCCGCTGGTACGACATCCGGGTCGAGGTCGCCGGGCCGGTCATCCGCTGCCTCCTCGACGGCGTCCTGATCCACGAGACCGAGGACGACAGGACCGCGCCCGAGACCTTCTCCGTCTCCACCGGGCGGGACACGACCTCCGGCGATCTCCTGGTGAAGATCACCAACCTCACCCCGGACGAGGTCATGACGGAGATCCATCTCGACGGGACGGACCGCGCCCCCTCCCGCGCCACGGAGACCGTTCTGACCGGCGAGTTCACGGATCGCGACACCATCCCTCACGCGTCGGACATCGCGTCCGGGATCGCCTTCGAATGCGCCGTGCCACCCCGCTCCTTCACCGTCCTCCGCCTGGAGGGCTCCACCCAAGTGACGGAAGCCTGAGATGCGCCGCCGAGAGCCGGGTCGCCTACGTGACGACAGGGCCACCCAGGTCGGCCGGCGTGTCACCGCGATCGTCGACGCGGTCGGAGCCGAACCGCCGCTGACCGCCGAGCAGTTCGCCGTCCTGGCCGAGCAGTGTCGGCAGCGCGACGTGTCTGTCTGACCTCCGCCACCCCCGGTCCGCCCGCCCAGCACCGACAAGGAGCCCCAGCAGTGACCTCGCCCCTCGCCCCCGCCGCCCCGCTCTTCCGGGATCCGGTCCACGACGGAGCCGCCGACCCGACGCTGATCCGCGACCGGGAGTCCGGCGACTGGTGGATGTTCTACACCGCCCGCCGGGCGAGCCTCGCCACCGAAGGCGTCGGCTGGGTACACGGCACCGACATCGGCATCGCCACCAGCACGGACGGCGGCCGTACGTGGACCTTCCGCGGCATCGCGCAGGGCCTGGCCCACGAGCCCGGCCGCAACACCTACTGGGCGCCGGAGATCCTCTGGCACGACGGCAGTTACCACATGTACGTCTCCTACGTCCCCGGAGTGCCCACCGACTGGGACGCCGACCGGCACATCCTGCACCACACCTCCCGGGACCTCGTGAACTGGCGGTTCGAGTCGTTGCTGAACCTGTCCAGCGACCGGGTCATCGACGCCTGCGTATGGCCGCTGCCCGACGGGGGCTGGCGCATGTGGCACAAGGACGAGGCCGACGGCAACCGCATCCATGCGGCGGACTCGCCCGACCTGTTCCACTGGCGGCCGATCGGCCGCGCACTGGACGACCAGGCGCAGGAAGGCCCCAATGTCTTTCACCACCAGGGCAGTTACTGGATGGTCACCGACTTCTGGTCCGGGCTGCTGGTCTACCGGTCCGACGACCTGACCCACTGGACGCGGCAGGACGAGCCGCTCCTCGCGGGCAAGGGCCTGCGCCCCGGTGACGACGGAGACGGCCATCACGCCTTCGCGCTCTCCCAGGGCGAGGACGACGCGTACCTCTTCTACTTCACACACTCCGCCGACGGACAGCGCTCCTGCATGCAGGTCGCCCCGCTGGCGGTGCACGAAGGCCGACTGCGCTGCGATCGCGACGCCGCGTTCGGCCTGCGTCTGCGAGCGGACCGGACGCCCGCTCTCCGGGGCGGCCACCAGCCGTCCTGACGGACCCCCCCCACAGCACCAACCACAGGGCAAAGGAGCCCGACGTGACAGAAAGAGCCGCACCACCACCGAAAGGCACCACTCGCCGCAACGTACTCAAAGCCGCCGCAGGTGTCGGCGCCGCCGCCGTGGCGGGACCGCTCCTCACCGCGAGCCCGGCCTCGGCCGCGAGCCTGATCCACCCCGGAATGCTGCACACCCAGGCCGACTTCGACCGCATGGCCGCCAAGGTCAGCGCCGCCGCCCAGCCCTGGCAGGACGACTGGGCCGTACTGATCGCCAACTCCCACTCGTGGCCGACGTACACGGCCAACCCGCAGTCGGTCGTCTACCGGGGCGACGGCAGCGTCGAGAACTACCCCATCCTCTACAACGACGTCGCCGCCGCCTATCAGAACGCCTTACGCTGGAAGATCCAGGGCTCCGGCGCACAGGGCAACGCCGCTCGGGACATCCTCAATGCCTGGTCGGGCACCCTGACCCAGATCTCCGGAAGCGCCGACCGCTTCCTGGCCGCCGGGATCTACGGCTACGAGTTCGCCAACGCCGCCGAGATCATGCGCGGTTACAGCGGCTTCGACCTCACCGCGGCCCAGAACCTGATGCGGAACGCGTTCTACCCGCTCAGCAGCGACTTCCTGGTCAACCACAACGGCGCCTACGACACCAACTACTGGGCGAACTGGGACCTGTGCAACATCGCCTGCGTCCTGGCCACCGGCATCCTCTGCGACGACCAGACCAAGGTCGACCAGGCCATCACGTACTTCAAGTCCGGCGTGGGGATGGGCTCCATCGAGAACGCCATCCCCTACCTGTACGACGACCAGGGCCTGGCGCAGTGGGTGGAGACCGCCCGCGACCAGGGCCACACCATGCTCGGCATCGGCCTGATGGCCACCATCTGCGAGATGGCCTGGCACCAGGGCTACGACCTGTACGGCTACGACAGCAACCGGTTCATGAAGGCGTGCGAGTACGTAGCCCGCTACAACCTGGGCGAGGACGTGCCGTTCACCTCCTGGACCTGGCACTACGGTGCGCCCGGCGTATGGGAGGGCTGGCAGACGTTCACCGAGCCGTCCACCTCCAGCCGGGGCCAGATCCGTCCCATCTGGGCGCAGATCTACAACCACTACGCGGTGCGCAAGGGCCTGTTCGTACCCAACACGGCCGCATTCGCCAAGATCGTCGAACCCGAGGGCGGGGGAGGGGACTACGGCTCGACGAGCGGCGGCTACGACCACCTGGGCCTGACCCAGCTCACCTCCACCGAGCAGACCCGCACCACGCTGCCGACCGGGGTGGCCCGCTCGCTCCAGTCGGTCAACTACCCGACGTACTACGCCTCGTACGGCACCGACAGCCTCGGTGTGCTGACCCAGGTCACCTCGTCCAGCTCCGCCACGCTCAAGACGGAGGCCAGCTTCACGATCGTGGCGGGCCTCGCCGACTCGAAGGGCTACTCCTTCAAGTCCTCCGACGGCCGCTATCTGCGGCACTACGCGTTCCGGATCGAACTGGCCACCAGCGACGGTACGGACGCCTTCAACGCGGACGCCACCTTCTACGCCCTGCCCGGCTCGACGAGCGGGTCGGTGCGGCTGGTGTCCCACAACTACCCGGGCCGCTGCCTCCGGCACCGGAACTACCAGCTGTGGGTGGACACGTACGACCTCGTCGCCGGCACTTTCCCGGCCGACAGCTCCTTCGTCCCCGTCACCGCCTGGGCCTGACCGACACACAACCACCCCCGTAAAACGGCCGCCGCCCGCGCTCCTCCGCGGGCGGCGGCCCCCTCAGAAGGGACCCCCGATGGACCGCCCCGAATCGCGCTTCTCCCGCCGAACCCTGCTGCACGCCGCGGGCGCCACCGCCCTCGCCGGTTACGTGTCCAGTCTGGCGACCCCGGCACGAGCGGCCACGGAGTCGCAGGCCTCCGACAACCAGCTTGCGACCTACCCGATCCCCGACGGGATAGCGACGAACGACAGCTTCGCCGTGAAGGTACGCGTGCCAGGAGGCTCGTGGCAGAAGGTCGCCATCTACCAGGCGAAGTCCATGCTCATCGATCCGAGAACGGGCAGCGGCACCACCCAGAACTCCTCCATGGCGTACTTCGACTTCACAGGGGAGGTCCAGGTCTCCGTCACCTACACCGCGGACACGGTCAAGAAGGCCCGGATCCGCCCCACTTCGTACGACATCGCGCACAAGCTGGACAAGAGCAGCGGCACCCTGACCTTCACTCTCACCGAACCGCGCAACCTGTCCGTCGAGTTCAACGAGGACATCTTCGACAACCTCCAGCTGTTCGCGGGAGCGATCGATGCCAACCCGCCCAGCCAGGACGACCCGGACGTCATCTACTTCGGTCCCGGCGTGCACTCCACGTCCGACGGTCTGCTCACCGTGCCCAGCGGCAAGACGGTCTACCTGGCCGGCGGCGCCGTGCTCACGTCCCGAGTGGTCTTCGACCACGTCGAGAACGCCAAGCTGCTCGGCCGGGGCCTCGTCTATCAGGCGCCCAACGGCGGTGGCTGCGGCGTCAATTACTGCAAGAACATCGAGATCGACGGCGTCACGATGCTGCTCCCCCGGGGGCACTCCATCAGCGCCGGACAGACGCAGAACCTCACCATTCGCAACCTCCGCTCGATCTCCGCGACGACCTGGGGCGACGGGATCGACCTGTTCTGCTGCAAGGACGTCGTGATCGACGGCGTGTTCATGCGCAACTCCGACGACTGCATCGCCGTGTACAACCACCGCTGGGACTTCGTCGGGGACTCCACCAACATCGTCCTAAAGAACTCCACCCTGTGGGCGGACGTGGCCCACCCCATCAACGTCGGCACCCACGGCAACACGGACAACCCCGAGACCATCGAGAACCTCACCATCTCCAACATCGACATCCTCGACCACCGAGAACCACAACTCGACTACCAGGGCTGCATCGCCCTGAACCCGGGGGACAGCAACCTGGTCCGCAACGTCCGCATCGAGGACGTCCGGGTGGAGGACTTCCGCTGGGGTCAACTCATCAACATGCGGGTCATGTTCAACAGGTCGTACAACACCTCGGCCGGCCGTGGCATCGAGATGGTCTACGTCAAGAACCTCAGCTACACCGGCACCCACGCCTCCACCTCGCACATGGTGGGCTACGACGCGGACCACGCCATCAAGGACGTCACCTTCGAGAACCTCGTCATCAACGGGACGCTCGTCTCCGACACCGACGGCCACGCGTCCTGGTACAAGACCTCGGACTTCGTCCCGATGTACACCAACGAGCATGTCTCCAACCTGAAGTTCGTCGACTCCGGGGCCTCGCTCACCGCCGTACTGCCCGCGATCAGCAGCGCGGACTCCGAGACAGCGAGCGCCGGTTCCGACTTCGCCTACACCATCGAGGCGTCCAACTACCCCTACGCCTTCGCCGCCACAGGCCTGCCGGACGGCCTGACCGTGAACAAGTCCACCGGGGTCATCTCGGGGGCGCCGACGGACACCGGCACCTCGTCCGTCGAACTCAGTGCCACCAACGCCGTCGGCACCGGCACCCGGACCCTCACCCTGGTGGTGGGCTGACGTGCCGAGACGCTTCAGCCGCCGGTCGTTCCTGGGCGGCACCGGAACCATGACCGCAGCCGCGGTCGCTCCCACCACACTCCTCGCGGCGGGCACTGCGCACGCCGAGACACCCGTGGAGGACGGGGCCGCCGGCTTCACCTTCGCCCACCCGGGGATCCTGCACACCCAGGAGGATCTCGACCGTATGAGAACCGCGGTCGCCGCCAAGGAGGACCCGGTCTACTCGGGATACCGGGCCATGGCCGCGGACGGCCGGTCCTCCTACGACTACACGGCGGCGAACACCGGCCAGATCACCACCTGGGGACGCGGGCCGTACAACTACCAGGACCAGGCACCGAACGACGCCGCCGCGGCCTACCAGAACGCCCTGATGTGGTACATCACGCAGGACGTCCGCTATGCCGACAAGGCACGGGACATCATCGATGTCTGGTCGCGGTTCCTGGAGGGAATCACCGGCGCGGACGGCGAACTCGGCGCGTCTCTCCAGGGGTTCAAGTTCGTCAACGCGGCGGAGATCCTGCGCCACACCGGCTACGACGGCTGGGCGGCCGAGGACATCGCGCGGTGCGAGAGGTCCCTCAAGGACGTCTGGTACAAGGCCCAGTCCGGCTACGCCCTGTTCGCCAACGGCGGCTGGGACGCCGGGATCATCCAGACCGTGCTGGGCATCGCCGTGTTCTGTGACGACCGCGTGATGTTCGAGGACGCGGTGCGCTACGCCGCCGCCGGGGCCGGGAACGGCAGCATCAAGCACCGGATCGTCAACGCCACCGGACAGGGCCAGGAGAGCGGCCGGGACCAGACCCACGAACAACTGGCCCTCGGCCTGCTGGCCAGTGCGGCCCAAGTGGCATGGAACCAGGGCGTCGACCTGTTCGCGTTCGCCGACAACCGCATCCTCGCCGGCTACGAGTACGACGCGAAGTACAACCTCGGCAACGACGACGTGCCCTTCGTCGCGGACCTCGACCGGACCGGCAAGTACATCAAGACGGCGGTCACGACGCTCGTCCGCGGGCTGTCCCGCCCCATCTTCGAACTGGCCTACGCGCACTACGTGAGCGTGCTGGGCCTGTCGGCGCCGTACACGAAGCAGGCGGTCTTCCGGGGCGCCGACGGGGCCCGGTTCGTTGAGGGCTACGACCAGGACCACCCGTCCTGGGGCACCCTGACCTGCGCGCGTGAGGCGCCGGCCTCGTCGACTCCAGCCGCTCCGCCCGGCGCTCCGGCCGGGCTGACCGCGAGCAATGGATCGGACTCCGTCGACCTCGCCTGGGTGGGGTCGGTGGACCCGGCCAGCTCCACCTCGGCGGCGACATACTCGGTCGCGCGGGCCAAGACCAGCGGCGGGACGTTCAAGACGGTCGCCACCGGGCTGACGTCCACGACGTACTCCGATCTCGAAGTCACCGTCGGCACGACGTACTACTACACGGTCACCGCCACCAACGCGGTGGGCACGAGCGTCGCCTCCTTGGAGGCCTGCGCGACGGCCGGTCTGCCGAGCAACTGGTCGTCGCGGAACGTGGGGAGCGTCCAGGCGTCCGGGCTGACGACCTTCGACGGCGAACGGTTCACGCTGGAGGCCGGCGGCGCCGACATCGCGGGCACCGCCGACAGTTTCCGGATCGCGCAGATGTCGTTGAGCGGGAACGTCACCACCAGCGCCCGGGTTGTGTTCCCGCTCAGCTCGCAGTACGCCAAGGTCGGCGTGATGATGCGCAGTTCGTCGGCGGCGGGTTCGGCGCACGCGTCGATGCTGCTCCAGGGCCTCACCCTCACCGCCTGGAGCGGGGTGTGGACCACCCGTGCCACCACCGGGGCGACGACCACGGCGACCGGCAGCACCCCGGTCCCGCCCGCACAGCAGACCGCGATCTCGACAGCCGCCTCGTACCCGATCTCCAACCTGGGATCCCTGCCCGATTCGGCGACTCCCCTGCAAGCCCCCTACGTCGAGGCGGCGGGCGACGGATACCGGATGCGGATGCCGTACTGGGTGCGCCTTGAGCGCGTGAAGGACAAGTTCACCGGCTCGATCTCCCCGGACGGCGTGCACTGGACCGAAGTCGGCTCCACCGAACTGGACCTCGGCACCACCGTCTACGTCGGCCTGGTGAACTGCTCGTGCCTGGGCGTCTCGCAGTCGTACGCGGAGACCGGAACGGCGGCCTTCGACAACGTCACCGTGGTCCGCAAGTCCTCCACGCACTGGCAGGTGGCCGCACCCAAGGGGACCGTCACCGCACTCGCGGCTACCACCGGGACCAGCGCGATCGAGCTGACCTGGAGCGACACGGACCTGTCCGGCCGCTGCACCGTCCTGCGCGGCACCTCACCGGGCGGCCCCTACGAGGAGATCGCCACCGGCGTGGGACCGGTCGGCTTCGGCGTCCACACCGGCTACCGCGACCCCACCGGGACGCCCGGCACGACCTACTACTACGTGATCGCCAAGACCAACGTGGGCGGTACAGGGGCCGTCTCGGCTGAGGTCAGTGCGACGATGCCGACACCACCCGCGCCAAAACTGAACAGCGCGACAACCGTGTACGCCAACACGGGTGTCCCGTTCGCGTATCTGATCGGCGCCTCGAACGATCCCGCGTCCTTCAACGCCACCGGACTGCCCGCCGGGCTGAGCGTCGACACCGCGACCGGTCTGATCTCCGGCACCTCCACGGGCACGGGGGACTTCACCGTCCGGATCTCGGCCACCAACGCCGCCGGCACCGACACTGCGACGCTCGAACTCGGAGTCGGGACCCCGCCGCCCGCGCCCTGGTCCTACCAGGACATCGGCGACTACGTGCTGGACGAACGGCAGTTGGGGATCTACGGAGTGGTGTCCGTCCGCACGCCCGGCATCACCAGCTACGACGCCACGGACAAGAGCTTCACGGTTCGCGGCGCCGGGACGGACCTGAACGTCAACGGCCAGGGCATGACCGCCCAGTACGCCTACCTCCCGGTCACCGGTGACATCACCTTCACGGCCCGGATCGCGAGCCGGGCCAACGCGGGCGAGCACGACCAGGTGGGCCTGCTCATGACCCAGTCGCTGTCACCGTTCGGGCAGTTGGCCGGGGCGATCCTCACCAGCAACGGCAGCGGCGACGCCGGCGTCCGGCAGTTCGTGCGGCGCCAGGTGGTGGCCGGGGGCACCTCGACCACCAACGGCAGCGGCAGCAGCGTGGCGACCCCCACCTGGCTGCGGCTGGAGCGCGCCGGCAACAAGTTCACCGCCTCGGCTTCCGCGGACGGCACCACCTGGTCGGTCATCGGACGGGACACGATCGCCTCCTTCGGCAAGGCCGCGTACTACGTCGGGCTCGCCGTCACCTCACGCAGTCCGTTCGCCCTCGACACCACCGTCTTCGACAACATCACCGTCACCCAGGGCGCGACCACCGTCCTCGGCCAGCCGGTCAAGGACCCGTACCGGACCTTCAGCTCCGCCACCGCCACCACAGCGCTCTACGGCCAGTCGGCCACCGACCTCGCCATCCTGGGCGACGGCGCGGACGTCTGGGGCGGCACCGACCAGTACAGCGCCATCTACCAGCCCGGCGCGGTCACGGACGGCTCGACCGTCACCGTCGCGGTGACCTCGCAGGACGCCATCAACGGCTGGACGAAGTCCGGGATCATGGTGCGCAACGATATTGCCGGCACCGGTACGTCGGCCGGGTACCTCATCCTCGCGGTCACTCCCGGCCACGGTGTCGCCCTCCAGTGGGACAGCAACGGCGACGGTGGAGTGGACAGCAACATCGAGACGGACGGCACCACGGCCTACCCGACCTGGCTCAGGCTCGTCCGCACCGGCACCTCGTACACCGGCTCCTACTCCACCGACGGCAGCAGCACCTGGACGAAGGTGGGCAGCGCCGTCGTGAACTCCGCCGCCGCGACCCAGGACGCGGGCGTCTTCACCGCCACCCATTCCTCCGGCAGCGCGGGGGAGGCCGACTTCAGCGAGTTCACCGTCAACTGACCGCCGTACCTGTCCTCAACAGGCCGTCGCCGGGTACCGCGGTCCCGGCGGCGGTCAGTATCGGCGCGAGTGCGCCGGCTTCGTCACCTCGGCCAGGTCACCGCCGACGGCAGCGACACCGTCAAGAAGCAGGCGGGGTTGACGGCGGTGGTCGGCTGGCGGACGCGGACGGCTTCTCATTCCACAGCGCCGACGGCCGTTACCTACGTCAATACGCTTTCCGGCGACGCCGACGGTGCTCGGAGAAGCGCCGTGCCGCCGCCTACGGTCGCCCGAGCACACGTGGTTCGCGGAGGGGAGGACCAAGATGCAGGTGCCGTGGGCCGGACGTCCTCCTATCAGGCGGTTTTCGATCCGGCGGCGAACGGTATCGGGCCGCCGTCGGTGGATTCGCTGCTGGACGCGCCGCGCTGCCCCCTGATGCCGGCCCGCGGATATCGGTGGTCATGTTCTTCTGCCTGTCGACCGTTCGACGGCGGCCGACCTTTACCAGGACCGCGCGTGTCCATGCTTTGGCGTTCGGCCGCCGTCTCGGCATGGTGCAGGAAGCGGGAGTACCCGCCCGGGAGCCGGTCCCGTCCGTGCCCGCGCGGCGCACACCTGCCAAGTCACGCGTCCAGCGACGTCATGACGTGCTTGATGCGGGTGTAGTCCTCGAAGCCGTAGCCCGAGAGGTCCTTGCCGTAGCCCGACTTCTTGAAGCCGCCGTGCGGCATCTCCGCGACCAGCGGGATGTGGGTGTTGATCCACACGCAGCCGAAGTCCAGCGACTTCGACAGCCGCATCGCCCGCCCGTGGTCCTTCGTCCACACCGAGGAGGCCAGCGCGTAGTCGACGCCGTTGGCCCACTCGATGGCCTGCGCCTCGTCCGTGAAGGACTGCACGGTGATGACCGGACCGAAGACCTCGTTCTGGATGATCTCGTCGTCCTGCTTCAGCCCCGAGACGACGGTCGGCGCGTAGAAGTAGCCGACCTCACCCACCCGTTGGCCGCCCGACTCCACCTTCGCGTGCGCCGGCAGCCGCTCGATGAAGCCGGTCACCTGCTTGAGCTGGTTGGCGTTGTTGAGCGGGCCGTAGAGCACGTCCTCGTCGTCCGGCTGTCCGGTCTTCGTCTCGGCCGCCGCCTTGGCGAGCGCCGCCACGAACTCGTCGTGGATGCCCTCCTGGACGAGCACCCGCGTGGCCGCCGTACAGTCCTGGCCGGCGTTGAAGAAGCCCGCGACCGAGATGTCCTCGACGGCCTTGGCGATGGCCGCACTGTCGAGGTCCTCGAAGACCACGACGGGGGCCTTGCCGCCCAGTTCCAGGTGGACCCGCTTGAGGTCCTTGGACGCGGACTCGGCGACCGACATGCCCGCGCGCACCGAACCGGTGAT
>NZ_JBHXME010000134.1:0-30444 GCF_042721125.1 Streptomyces sp. NPDC058469 | reverse complement strand
GGCGCCCGGTCTGTTGACTGCCGGGGCGCCCTTCGTGCCGTACGGAAGAAAGCGGCTACGCCGTCTTCTGCTCCCCGGGGCCCCGACCGCGGGCGTCGCGCGGGATCAGGGTCGGGTTGACGTTCGACAGGACGACGTCCGCCGTGATGACGACGCGGGCCACGTCCTTGCGGGACGGGACCTCGTACATGACGCCCTGGAGGACTTCCTCCATGATGGCCCGCAGGCCGCGGGCGCCGGTCTGGCGGAGGATGGCCTGGTCGGCGATGGCTTCGAGGGCCTCGCGCTCGAAGTCCAGCTCCACGCCGTCGAGTTCGAAGAGGCGCTCGTACTGCTTCACGAGCGCGTTGCGCGGCTCGATGAGGATCTGGAGCAGGGCCTCGCGGTCCAGGTTGTGGACCGAGGTGATGACGGGCAGCCGACCGATGAACTCGGGGATCATGCCGAACTTGACCAGGTCCTCGGGCATGACGTCCTCGAACTGGTCCTTGGCCTGCAGCTCCCGCTTCGAGCGGATCGTCGCGCCGAAGCCGATGCCCTTCGCGCCGGCCCTGGACTCGATGAGCTTCTCCAGGCCCGAGAAGGCGCCGCCCACGATGAACAGGACGTTCGTCGTGTCGATCTGGATGAACTCCTGGTGGGGGTGTTTACGGCCGCCCTGCGGCGGGACCGAGGCCGTCGTGCCCTCCAGGATCTTCAGCAGGGCCTGCTGGACGCCCTCGCCGCTGACATCCCGCGTGATCGACGGGTTTTCGCTCTTTCGAGCCACCTTGTCGATCTCGTCGATGTAGATGATGCCCGTCTCGGCCTTCTTGACGTCGTAGTCGGCGGCCTGGATGAGCTTCAGCAGGATGTTCTCGACGTCCTCGCCGACGTAGCCCGCCTCCGTGAGCGCGGTCGCGTCGGCGATCGCGAACGGGACGTTCAGCATGCGGGCCAGGGTCTGCGCGAGGAGGGTCTTGCCCGAGCCCGTGGGACCGAGCAGGAGGATGTTGGACTTCGCCAACTCGATGGCGTCCTCGCGGTTCTGACCGCCGCCGTGCTCACCGGCCTGGACGCGCTTGTAGTGGTTGTACACCGCTACGGAGAGCGCCTTCTTGGCGGACTCCTGCCCGACCACATAGCCCTCGAGGAACTCGTAGATCTCGCGGGGCTTGGGGAGTTCCTCCCAGCGCACCTCGCTCGTCTCCGCGAGTTCTTCCTCGATGATCTCGTTGCAGAGGTCGATGCACTCGTCGCAGATGTACACACCGGGCCCTGCGATGAGCTTCTTGACCTGCTTCTGGCTCTTGCCGCAGAACGAGCACTTGAGCAGATCGCCGCCGTCACCGATGCGTGCCACGGTGTGCTTCCCCTTCGCCTGGGAGACGCCTAGGTCCAGCGGCTCCTGGTGCTGCCTTATGTCCGACGGTACCTTGCCGGGCCCCCCGTTCGGGCCCCCCTTGGCACGGTTCACTTCCACGTGGACCGTGCCGAGGGGTGGTGGACGATACAGGGTCCGGGTCAGTGGACGTCGGCGTTGTTCATCTTCCGGGTGGAGATGATCTGGTCGATCAGGCCGTACGCCAGGGCGTCCTCGGCCGTGAGGATCTTGTCGCGCTCGATGTCCTCGCGGATCTTGTCGATCGGCGTGGTCGAGTGCTTGGCCAGCATGTCCTCCAGCTGAGCACGCATGCGGAGGATCTCGTTGGCCGCGATCTCGAGGTCGGAGACCTGGCCCCGGCCGGTCTCGCTGTAGGGCTGGTGGATCAGCACGCGCGCGTTCGGCAGCGCCATGCGCTTGCCCGGCGTACCGGCGGCCAGCAGGACGGCGGCGGCGGACGCGGCCTGGCCCATGCAGACCGTCTGGACGTCCGGCTTCACGAACTGCATCGTGTCGTAGATCGCAGTCAGGGCCGTGAAAGAGCCGCCCGGGCTGTTGATGTAGATCGAGATGTCGCGGTCGGGGTCCATCGACTCCAGGCACAGCAGCTGCGCCATGACGTCGTTGGCCGACGCGTCGTCGATCTGGACACCGAGGAAGATCACGCGCTCCTCGAAGAGCTTCGCGTACGGGTCGTACTCACGCACGCCCTGCGAGGTGCGCTCGACGAAGCGCGGGATCACATAGCGGGATTCGGCGGCGGGAGCCGTGTATTCGGCGCGTGCGTGCTCGTACAGGCCGTTGCCGGGGAAGTCGTTCACTGTCTCTCTCCTGGGGGCTGTGGCGGTCGGCTGGGGGCTGTCCTGGGGCCTCAGGCGCCGGTGCCGCCGCCGCCCGGCATACCGGCGGCCGTGGGCATGATGTCGTCGATGAGGCCGTACTCCTTGGCCTCGATCGGGTCGAACCAGCGGTCGCGGTCCGAGTCACGGGTGACCTGCTCGACCGTCTGACCGGTGTGGAAGGAGGTCAGCTCCGCCATCCGCTTCTTGGTGTGCAGCAGCCGCTCGGCGTGGATCTTGATGTCCGACGCGGAACCGGCAAGGCCGGCCGAGGGCTGGTGGATCAGGATCTCGGCGTTCGGCAGCGCGAAGCGCTTGCCGGGGGTGCCCGCGCTGAGCAGGAACTGGCCCATCGAGGCCGCCATGCCCATGGCGATGGTCACCACGTCGTTCTTGATGTACTGCATGGTGTCGTAGATCGCCATGCCCGCCGTGATCGAACCACCGGGGCTGTTGATGTACAGAAAGATGTCCTTCTCCGGGTCGGAGGCAAGGAGCAGCAGCTGTGCGGTGATCTTGTTGGCGATGTCGTCGTCGACCGCCTGGCCGAGGAAGATGATCCGCTCACCGAGCAGCCGGTTGTAGACCTGGTCGCCGAGGCCACCGATAGAGGGCTCGCCGGCGGCTGTAGGCATCAGATTCGTCACGTATCCACCTGCTCGTCTTTACGACGGCGCCGGGCCGTCTCACGTGTACTGCCGGGGGCAACGGGGACTCCCCTGCCCTCGTATTCATGGACCCTAACGCGCGGGTCCCTCCGGAGAATCCCGCAAAGGGAACTGTTCGCTGTCAGCGCATGCGGGGCGCCGGCCTGAGCGGTCTCCCTGCGTGGTGGTGGGTTCAGGTTGTTGCGGGGCTGCGGGTCGGTGGGGGCTGAGCGCGCAGTTCCCCGCGCCCCTTTGGGGCGCGCCCAGTGGGCGTATGACAAGAGGGCCCCGGGGTTCGATGTCCCCAGGGCCCTCGTGTGCGGTTGTTTACGCCTCGGTGGGCTCCTCGACGGTCTCCGCCGTCTCAGTGACCTCGTCCTCGTCGTCCAGGTCGACGATCTCGCCGTTGGTGTCCTTCACCGTGGCGGCCTCCACTACGACTGCCAGGGCCTTGCCGCGGGCGACCTCGCCGACCAGGAGCGGGACCTGGCCGCCCTCTACGACGGCCTGGGCGAACTGGTCGGGGGACATGCCGGAGGAGGAGGCGCGCCGCATGAGGTGCTCGGTGAGCTCCTCCTGGTTGACGTTCAGCTTCTCCTTGTTGACGAGCTCGTCGAGGACGAACTGCGTCTTGATGCCCTTGACCGCGGCTTCCTTGGTCTCGGTGTCGAACTCCTCGGCCGTCTTGCCCTGGATCTCGAGGTACTTCTCGAGGTCGAGGCCCATCTGGCCGAGCTGGTGGTGCTCCAGGTTGTGCTTACGGGTGTTGATCTCGTCCTCGAGCAGCTTCTCGGGGACGGGCACCTCGACGAGCTCCAGCAGCTTCTCCAGGACGCGCTCCTGGGCCTGCGTGGCCTGGTCGTACTGCTTCATGTTCTCGAGGCGCTTGCGGCTGTCGGCGCGCAGCTCCTCCAGGGTGTCGAACTCGGAGGCGAGCTGTGCGAACTCGTCGTCCAGCGCGGGCAGTTCGCGGGCGGCGACCTGGGTGACCTTGACGGTGACCTGGGCCTCCTGGCCGGCCGCGGAGCCGCCCTTGAGCTCGGAGGCGAAGGTGGCCTCGCCACCGGCCTCCAGGCCCGTCACGGCCTCGTCGATGCCTTCGAGCAGCTCGCCGGAACCGATGGTGTAGGAGACGCCGTCGGCGACACCGTCCTCCAGGACCTCGCCGTCGACCTTGGCCTCCAGGTCGAGGGTGACGACGTCACCGTCGGCGGCGGCGCGCTCGACCGGGGAGGTCGCCGCGAAGCGCTCGCGGAGCTGCTCGACCGACTCGTCGATGTCCTCTTCGCTGACCTCTACGGCGTCGACCTCGACCTCGATGCCCGAGTAGTCCGGGATCTCGATGGTCGGGCGGATGTCGACCTCGGCGGTGAAGTTCAGCGTCTCGCCGTCCTTCAGCTCCGTGATGTCGACCTCGGGCTGGCCGAGCGGGTTGAGCTCCGCCTCGTTGACCGCCTCGGTGTAGAACTTCGGGAGCGCGTCGTTGACCGCCTCCTCCAGGACCGCACCGCGGCCGAACCGCTGGTCGATGACGCGCGCCGGGATCTTGCCCTTCCGGAAGCCCTTCACCGTGACCTGCTGGTTGATCTTCTTGTACGCCGCGTCGAGGCTGTCCTTGAGCTCCTCGAAGGGCACCTCGATGCTGAGCCGAACCCGGGTCGGGTTCAGGGTCTCCACGGCGCTCTTCACGGTTCGGTCTCCTTGGGGGCTGACTTCTTGGGTTGCGGACCCAGACAGGTCCGGCGGTTTCTGGTCGCCCGGAGGACTTCAGAGTGTGAGAGACACACGGGCGCGCAGCTTGCATAGTAGCCGCAGCGACGAGACCCCCCAAAAGGCGATCTCGCGAGGTACTCACGTGGTACCGGTCCCGGAGGTCCGGCAGGTGGTCGGGGTGGCGGGATTTGAACCCACGGCCTTCCGCTCCCAAAGCGGACGCGCTACCAAGCTGCGCCACACCCCGTCTGGTGCGACACGTAGGGTACATGCCCGCAGGCAGTCGGGCCGCCGCATTTCACGAGCGCCGGGGCGCCGGAAGGGACATGGGAAATGCGGTGTGCGCGGAGGGCACCCGAACCGCTACGATGCCTTCTGTGCCGCGGTCGTCTGACCTGCGGCGCGTCGTGCGCGGGCGTAGCTCAATGGTAGAGCACTAGTCTTCCAAACTAGCTACGCGGGTTCGATTCCCGTCGCCCGCTCCATACGAAATCAGGGCCAGGCCGGAGGATCGCTCCTCGACCTGGCCCTGAGTCGTTCCCGGAGTCTCTTCCCCGGCCAGGAACCAGAAGCCGGTCAGGACTCAGCGGCCGGTCAGAACTCGGAAGTCGGCCAGAACTTCAGAAGCTGATCGAGTTGATCGTCTCCGCCAGTGAGTTTATGAACCGGTTGATGGATGGAGCCATGCCGGTCGAGGCGAGGAAGAAGCCGAAGAGGATCGCGACTATGGCTGGGCCCGCCTTGATCGATCCCCCTCGGATCAACACCACCAGGATGATCGCCAACAGCAGCACCACAGACAGTGAAATGGCCACAACTGATCACACCCTCGGTCGGTCCGCACTCCCGGCCCGGGGACGCAACCCGCGCACCCCGCCAGAACCATCGTGCCACCAACGCGGCCCACGTATGCGGCGGGTGACGCATCGTTGGTCGCAAAGGTTCGGAAGATACGCGTTCGCAGTTCGTTCGCATTATTGGCACACGCACACGAACAAGCCTTTCCCGTGTGCCCTTTTGCGCCTTTTGATCGGGATGAATCGTGACATGTTGAACAGATTCCGGACGCGCGTCCGATGGTTTCACCGATTCCCACAGGCAACGCTAGGGTGCCTCAGATGTTCCACGCTGACACGCCCCCGGGCCAGAACGAACAGAGCAAACAGAACGAACAGACCAAACAGCGCGACGCGTTCTTCGACAACGCGAAGTACCTGGCGATCCTGTTGGTCGCCATCGGGCACTCCTGGGAGCCTCTGAAGGGCGACAGCAGAGTGCTTCAGGGGCTGTACATGGTCGTGTACAGCTTCCACATGCCGGCGTTCATCGTCATCTCCGGCTACTTCTCCCGAAGTTTCGACATGAGCCCCGCCCGGCTGAAGCGACTCCTCACCGGTGTCGCGCTGCCGTACGTCATCTTCGAGATCGCGTACTCGCTCTTCAGCCGCTACGGCAACGACGACCCGCACCAGCAGATCACCCTCCTCGACCCGCTGTATCTGACCTGGTTCCTCTGCGCGTTGTTCATCTGGCGGCTGACCACCCCGATCTGGAAACTGGTCCGGCACCCGCTGCCGATCGCCCTCGGCCTGGCCATGCTCGCGTCCTGCACCCCGGCCATGACCGACGACTTCGATCTGCAGCGGCTGGCGCAGTTCCTGCCGTACTTCGTGCTCGGCCTGGTCCTGAAGCCCGAGCACTTCCAGTTGGTGCGCCGACGCGAGATGCGGATCCTGGCGGTGCCGGTGGTCGTGAGTGCCGTGGTCGTCGGCTACTGGGCGGTGCCGCGGATGAACGCGAGCTGGTTCTACCACCACGACTCCGCGCAGGAGTTCGGCGCGCCCTGGTGGGTCGGCCCGGTGATGATGCTCGCGATGTTCGGCTGCTCGCTGCTGCTGACCGCCGGCTTCTACTCCTGGGTGCCGAGCCGGAGGACGTGGTTCACGGCGCTCGGCGCGGGCACGCTGTACGGCTATCTGCTGCACGGCTTCCTGATCAAGGGTGCCGGTTACGCGGGCCTGTTCGACCACACCTGGCTGCACCGGCCGTACGGCGTGGCCCTGGTGACCGTCCTCGCGGCCACCGCCGTCACCCTGCTGTGCACCCCGCCCGTACGACGGGTGTTCCGCTTCGCGATCGAGCCGAACATGGAGTGGGCGTTCAAGCGCGACGCGGCCGAACTCGCCCGCGACCGCGAGCAGTTCGAGCAGCCGCACGGGCAACAGACCGTGCGCGAGAAGGTCAACGCCTGATCAGGGACGCCTAGTCAGGAACACCCAGACCGAGAAGTGCGCGCATCCGTGCGTACTTCTCGGTCAGTCGTCTCCGGGTCGGTTCGTCGAGGACCGCGAGACGGGCCGGGTCCGCGTTGTGCGCCAGGTCCGCCTCCTTCACCAGGAGCGCGCCGGGGGTCGCGAGAACACGCTCCGCGTACGCCTCCGGGGGCTCCCCCGCCCGCTTGGTGACCGCCAGCACGATGTCCTTCGTACGACGGCTCAGCGCGGCCTCGTGCAGCCACCGCTCGGTGAGTGCGTCGTCCTCCACGGAGTCGTGCAGCCAGGCCGCCGCGATCTGCTCCGCGTCCCCGCCACGCGCGCGTACACCCTCCGCTACGGCCTGGAGGTGCTCGGCGTACGGCCGCCCCGCCTTGTCGGTCTGGCCCTCGTGGGCGGCGCGGGCCAGGGTCTCGACCTCGGCCGGTGTGAGGAGTTCGGTCATCGGGACAGGGCCTGTGCCGCCGCCGTCGGGCCCTCGCGGCAGACCAGCAGCAGGGCACGGTCGTCGTTGACGTCCTTGGCGACCGCCTCGATCAGGTGCCAGGCGGCGCCGTGGAAACCGCCGGCGACATAGCGGTCGGCCTCGCCGGTGAGGCGGTCGATGCCCTCGACGATGTCGCGTTCGGAGGTCTCCACCAGACCGTCTGTGAACAGCATCAACACGTCCCCGGGCCGCAGCGATCCCTTCACAGGGTCGAACTGGGCGCCGTCGTACACACCCAGCAGTGGCCCTTCCGCCGCCTTCTCCTCCCAGCGGCCGCTGCCCGCGCTGAGCTGGAGGCCCGGCGGGTGGCCGGCGGAGAAGAGTTCGTAGTCGCCGGAGTCGAGGTCCAGGACGAGGTGGATCGAGGTCGCGAAGCCCTCGTCCCAGTCCTGGCGGAGAAGGTAGCCGTTGGCGGCGGGGAGGAACGCGTGCGGGGGCAGCGAGCCGAGCAGGCCGCCGAAGGCGCCCGACAGCAGCAGGGCGCGGGAGCCCGCGTCCATGCCCTTGCCGGAGACGTCGGTGAGGACGACCTCCATCGTCCGGCCGCCGTTCGTCCGGGCCGCGACCACGAAGTCGCCGGAGAACGACTGGCCGCCCGCCGGCCGCAGCGCCATCTCCCGGTGCCAGCCCTGCGGCAGCTGCGGGAGCTTGCTCTGCACCCGGATGCGTTCGCGCAGGTCGAAGAGCATGGTGCCGCCGCGCCGCCACGGCACGCCCACCCGGCTTCGGAACTGGGCGATCAGCAGCCCGAAGAAACCGCACGCGGCCACCACGAGCACCACGCCCGGGGTCACCCGCGCCGCGCCCTCGGTGTACGGGCCGAGCTTCACCGACTCCACGATCAGGCCCGTGGCCGCCGCCGCGTACAGGCCGAGCAGGCTCGCGGGCCGCAGCAGCAGGCCGCCCGCGACGATCGGGAGGACCAGCGCGGCCGGTGAGAACCACACCGCGTTGGCGAGGGTCATGGCCACGATCACCGGGATCGTGATCAGCAGCCCGGCCAGCGCGACCCAGTCCGAGCCGTCCCCGCGGAAGTAGTCGACGGCACTTCTGCGCAGGCCGGTGCGGACCCGGTGAACCAGCTTCCTCAACCGGGCCGTGAACGTGTCGGCCTCCGCGCGCCGCTCTCGTCCTGCTGCCATTAGTTCGGGACCCTATCCATCCGACCAGCCGCTTGGCACGGGAGGTCCCACTTGTCCCCCCTGCGAGGTTCAACTTCACAGTGAACTTCACCGGAGGCCGTCGCGGTGGCGCCGAGCGGAAATTCCCTGGCTCGTCCGGCAACGCGCTGGTAGGCATGGTCCATGGGGACAGATGCGAGAAGTGCGCCGGCCGAACGGACCGAGCTGCGGGTACTGCGCCGGGACGAGTGGGACACCTGGTACGACAGGCTGGTCGACGCCTTCGGTGGCGTCCCGGAGTCGCCCGAGGAGCGTGAGCTGTGGCGGGGGCTCACCGAGTTGGACCGCTCCCTCGGCGTCTGGGACGGGGACGTGTGCGTGGGGACGGCGGGCGCGTTCAGCTTCCGGCTCACCGTGCCCGGCGGCGCCTCGGTGCCCGCCGCGGGCGTCACGATGGTCAGTGTGGCCGCCACCCACCGGCGGCGGGGCATCCTGACGTCGATGATGCGTCGGCAGTTGGACGACGTACGGTCCTGGGGCGAGCCGCTGGCCGTGCTGACGGCCTCCGAGCCGGCGATCTACGGCCGGTTCGGGTACGACGTCGCGACGATGCGGACGACCGCCGAGATCGACACCGACCGGGTGCGGCTCTCGGTGCCGCCCGGGACGGACGACGTACGCCTGCGCTTCGCCGAACCCGCCGCCGTACGGGACCAGTGCGAGGCGGTGTACGCGCGGCTGGTGGCCGGGCGGCCGGGGATGACGGCGCGGCGGCCCGGGTGGGAGAACCTGTCGTTGCTGGACCCGGAGAGCGAGCGGCAGGGGTCGTCGCCGCTGCGATGCGTGGTCGCCGAGCGGGACGGTGAAGTCGTCGGCTACACGCGGTACTTCGTCAAGCCCGAGTGGGACACCCAGGGCCCCCAGGGGACGGTCCTGCTGCGTGATCTGGAGGCGCTGGACCCGGCGTCGTACGCGGCGCTGTGGCGGTTCCTCTTCGACATCGACCTGACGCGGAAGGTGGCGACGCGCAGCCGTCCCGTCGACGACGCCTGGCAGCATCTGGTCTCCGACATCCGCCGCTGCGGTATCCGGCAGGTGGACTCGCTGCACGTACGGCTGGTGGAGCTGGGGGCCGCGCTGGAGGCGCGCACGTATCAGGCGCCCGTGGACGTCGTGTTCGAGGTCGCGGACGCCTTCTGCCCCTGGAACGAGGGGCGTTGGCGGCTCACCGGGGACGCGAAGGGCGCGTCCTGCAAGCGCACCGAGGAACCGGCCGATCTCGCCCTGTCCGTACGGGAGTTGGGGGCCGCGTATCTCGGCGGGGTGTCCCTGGCGTCACTCGCGGGCGCGGGTCGGGTGCGGGAACTTCGGGCGGGGGCGCTGGCGGAGACGTCGTTGGCGTTCGGGTCGACGGTCGCTCCCTGGCTGCCGCACGGGTTCTAGAACAGCTCTACGGCCGCCTGAACCGGCCTACGGCTTCTGGCAGTCGGGGCACCAGAACAAGTTGCGGGCGGCGAGGTCGGCGGTGCGGATCTCGCCGCCACAGATGTGGCAGGGCCGGTGGGCCCGGCGGTAGACGTAGATCTCGCCGCCGTGGTCGTCGACGCGCGGCGGGCGGCCCATCGCCTCGGGGGTGTGTTCGGGGCGGACGGTGTCGATGCGGTTGTTGCGGACGCCCTCGCGCATCAGCTCGACGAGGTCGGTCCAGATCGCGTCCCACTCGGCGGGCGTGAGGTCCTTGCCCGCGCGGTACGGGTCGATGCCGTGCCGGAAGAGCACCTCGGCGCGGTAGACGTTGCCGACGCCCGCGATGACCTTCTGGTCCATCAGCAGGGCGGCGATCGTCGTACGGCTGCGGGAGATGCGCCGGTACGCCGCGCCCGGGTCGGTGTCCTTCGGCGGGCGCAGCGGGTCGGGGCCGAGGCGGTCGTGTATCGCCTGCTTCTCGGTGTCCGTGATCAGGGCGCAGGTGGTGGGGCCGCGGAGATCGACGTACGCCGTGTCGTTCGCGAGGCGCAGGCGGACGGTGTCCGTGGGCGGGGGTGCGGGGGCTCCGCCGAAGGTCACCTTGCCGAACAGGCCCAGGTGGATGTGGATCCACTCGGCGTCCCGGAAACCGAGGAACAGGTGCTTGCCATGGGCTTCCGTGCGGGTGAGTTCCGTACCGTTCACCAGCGCGGCGGCGTCGCTGAACTTGCCCTGGGGACTGGTGACTTGTGTTGCTCGGCCGGTGAAGTGACCGCCGTAGTCCAGTGCCAGTCGGTGAATCGTGTGCCCTTCTGGCACCTGGCCCATTCCTTTCCCACCCGCCCACCCGTCTCGGTCAGTTGACGGGTGAGCGCTCGAAAGACCTCGGGGCTCCGCCCCGGACCCCGCTCCTCAAACGCCGGAGCGGCTGAATTTCTCCGGAGGGGCCGAATCCCCACTGCCCGGAGGGCTGACTCTCTACTGCTTCGGGTGGTGCGCCGGGATCTCCGGCAGCTCGCCCGTCGTCTCGTACTCCGTCAGCATGTCGATGCGGCGAATGTGCCGCGGGTCCTCGGAGAACCGCGTCGCCAGGAACGTCTCGACGAACTTCGTCGCCTCGTCCTGCGAGTGCATGCGCGCGCCCACAGCCACGACGTTCGCGTTGTTGTGCTGCCGGCCGAGCGACGCGGTCTCCTCGCTCCAGGCGAGGGCCGCACGCACGCCCTTCACCTTGTTCGCCGCGATCTGCTCGCCGTTGCCGGAGCCGCCGATGACGATGCCGAGGGCCTCGGGGTCGGCGGCCGTGCGCGCGGCGGCGCGGAGGCAGAAGGGCGGGTAGTCGTCCTGGGCGTCGAAGATGTGCGGCCCGCAGTCGACGGGCTCATGGCCCGCCTCCTTCAGCCACTCGACGAGGTGGTTCTTGAGTTCGAAGCCCGCATGGTCGGAGCCGAGATACACGCGCATGCGTCGAGTGTGACACGGCTGTTTCCGGGAAGCAGCTCCGGGGCCCGACCACGTTAAATACAGGCAACACCTCGCAACCTCAAGGAAACCTCAAGTAACGATCTGGATTCAAAGGTTCAGGAATTCCTTTACCTCCGATTCACTGGACCGACTCGTACGCCGCTCGTACGGGCACCCCCCACCGGCATCCCAACCGGCGTAAAGGAATTCCCCCCATGACTTCTGGTTCCGGCCTTCAGGCAGGACTCAAGAACCGACATCTCTCGATGATCGCGATCGGCGGCGTCATCGGCGCCGGTCTGTTCGTCGGTTCCAGCTCGGGCATCGCGACCGCGGGACCCGGCATCCTGCTCTCCTACGCTCTCGTCGGCACGCTCGTGGTGCTGGTGATGCGCATGCTCGGCGAGATGTCGGCCGCGAACCCCACGTCCGGCTCCTTCTCCGCGCACGCCGACCGCGCGCTCGGCCGCTGGGCCGGTTTCTCGATCGGCTGGCTGTACTGGTTCTTCTGGGTCGTCGTGCTCGCCGTCGAGGCGACCGCCGGCGCCAAGATCCTCGAAGGGTGGATACCGGCCGTACCGCAGTGGGGCTGGGCGCTCATCGTGATGGTGGTGCTGACCGCCACGAACCTCGTATCGGTGGGCTCCTACGGCGAGTTCGAGTTCTGGTTCGCCGGGATCAAGGTCGTGGCGATCGGCGCGTTCATCGTCGTCGGCGCGCTGGCGATCTTCGGTGTCCTCCCCGGCGCCCACACCGACAAGGCGGGCCTCGGCAATCTCACCGACCACGGCGGCTTCCTGCCGAACGGTCCCGGCGCGATCCTGACCGGTGTCCTGCTGGTCGTCTTCTCCTTCATGGGCAGCGAGATCGCCACACTGGCCGCCGGTGAGTCCGAGGACCCGCAGCGCGCGGTCACCAAGTCCACCAACAGCATCATCTGGCGCATCGGTGTCTTCTACCTCGGCTCGATCTTCATCGTGGTCTGCCTGCTCCCCTGGAACGACCCGTCGATCAAGGCGCAGGGCTCCTACGTCGCCGCCCTCGACTCCCTCGGCATCGCACACGCCGGCCAGATCATGAACTTCATCGTGCTGACCTCGGTGCTGTCCTGCCTCAACTCCGGCCTCTACACGGCCTCCCGCATGGCCTTCTCGCTCGGCGGACGCGGGGACGCGCCGAAGGCGTTCGCCCGGACCACGTCCCGTGGCGTGCCGATGGCGGCGATCATCGCCTCCGTCGTCTTCGGGTTCGTCGCCGTGTTCTTCAACTACGCCTTCCCGGACACG
Source organism: Streptomyces sp. NPDC058469 (assembly GCF_042721125.1). NCBI lineage: Bacteria > Bacillati > Actinomycetota > Actinomycetes > Kitasatosporales > Streptomycetaceae > Streptomyces > Streptomyces sp. NPDC058469. The sequence goes on along the minus strand of NZ_JBHXME010000134.1, from coordinate 17,784 downwards.
GTCTTCCTCTTCCTCGTCAACTCCTCAGGCGCGGTCGCCCTGTTCGTGTGGCTGGCCATCTGCGCGTCCCAGCTGCGCATGCGCCGGATCATCGAACGCGAGTCGCCCGAGAAGCTCGTCGTGAGGATGTGGCTGTACCCGTATCTGACCTGGGCGACGATCGCCCTGATCGTGTTCGTGCTCGGCTACATGCTCACCGACACCGAGGGCGAGAGCAGCGGCCGTACGACCGTCCTGCTGTCGCTGCTGGTCGCGTTGGTCGTGGTGGCGGTCTCCGTGGTGAAGGAACGGGTGCGAGGTGGGCGCGCGGTCGCGACCGCCGACACGGCCTCCGACTCGGACTCCGATTCCGACACGGTGTCCGTGGGCTAGCAGGGCGTCGCACCAAGGGCGTTCACAGCACGACGAAGCTGTTCTTGACCCTGTCGTAGGTCTTCAGGGCCTGGGTCTCCACGCCCGGCTGGTACCAGGTGTTGATCTGGTACGACTTCCCGTCCTCGTCGAAACCCAGCAGCCGGGCGTGCCAGGGGATGCCCTTGAGCGTGAACGTGTACTCCCAGACCACCGCCGGGTGGCCGCGGAACGTCGTCCTGTCGAGGCGGATCTTCCGGTAGCCCACCCCCTGGTGGGCGTTCCGCTCCGAGGCCCCCCAGGTCTCCATCAGATCGCCGCGGGCGAGCGACGACTTGCCCACGAGTTCCTGAGTGCCGTCCGGGGACGTGTAGTGCACCTCGGCCCCCGTCTTCAGATCCCGCCGCCACCCGGTGGGCGTCGCCCACGCGAACCCGCCCGCCTCCTGATGCGTGCCCGGGGGGAGGCTCGGGGGGCGGGCGGTGCCCTCGACTGTGGGGGAAGGCGAGACGGTTGTGGGGGAAGGCGAGACGGTTGTGGGGGACGGTGAGATGGCTGTGGGGGACGGGGAGGCGGACGGTTCGGCCGAAGCCGATGAAGTACCGGACGAGCCGCCGGAGTTCGCGAGGATCGTCCCGACGACCGCGCCCACGACCACCACTACCGCGGCGGCGATCAGTCCGATACGGCGGCGGTGGGTGCGGCGGGCGCGGTCGGGGGTGAACGGCTGGGCCGGGCCCGGGAGTTCACCCCCGGGCGGCAGCGCGGCAGGGCGGGGTACGCGGGCCGGATGGGGGCCGAGGGCGAGGCGCGGTGGTGCCGGGCGGGGAGCGGGCGGGCCGGGCGGTTTGAGTGCGGGCTTTCGCTCGGTCAACGCTTCGGCCTGTTGGGCGAGTTCGGCGGGTTCGGCCTGCTCGACGCGTTCATGTTCGACGCGGACGAGGGAGATGCCTGCCTTGCCCGGGGCAGTTCGCCAGGAGTTGTTGGACGAGGCCTCGGAGCTCGACTCGGAGGCGGCTTCGGCGGCGGAGGCCGGTTCTTCTACGGCGGGACGCTGCGTCGGTATCGCGTCCTCGATGGGGTTGGGGTTGGGGGCGGCGTCGGGGTCGTAGACCCGGGGATCGCGTGCCGCGCGGACGAGGGACGGTTCCAGGAAGGCCGGTGTCGGTGACTCCCGATAGATCCCGGGTGGCGGCTCCTCCTCCAACTCCGTTTCCTCAGCCGCCAGTTCCTCACTCCCTTGCCCCTCAGGTCCCTCAGGTCCCTCAGGCCCCTCAGGCCCGTCAGACCCCTCCGGCGGAAACGCCACCGGCGCCAGAGCCCGCTCCGCCTCCTCCAACCCCGGCCGAACCGAAGGCTCCTTCTTCAGCAGCGCGGCGAGGATGTCGCGCAACGGGCCCGCAGCGGCCGGGAGTTCGGGCTCCTCGTAGAGAACCGCGTGCAAAGTGGCCAGCGTTGTGTCCCGGGAGAACGGTGAGCGCCCGCCGAGAGCCGCGCAGAGCGTCGCGCCGAGGGACCAGATGTCCGAGGGCGGTCCCTGTGGCCGGCCGGAGATCCGCTCGGGCGCCATGTAGTCGGGCGAGCCGACGAGCATGCCGACCACGGTGAGCGCCGTGGCGTCCTGGATCGCGGCGATGCCGAAGTCGGTGAGCACGACCCGTTGGCCGCGGCTTTCGACCAGCACGTTGCCGGGTTTGATGTCGCGGTGCAGGACGCCTCCCGCGTGCACCTGGCGCAGGGCGGCCACCAGGCCGAGTCCGATGCGGGCCGTCTCGCGCGGGCCGAGCGCGCCGTCGTCCGCCAGCATGCGTTCCAGGGAGCGCCCGTCGACCAACTCCATGACGATCCACAGGCGTTCGCCCTCGTCGACGACGTCGTAGACGCGCACGACGTTGGGGTGGTCGATGCGGGCCGTGGCCCTGGCCTCGCGCAGGGTGCGCTCACGGCGGGTGCGGGTGTCCTCCGCGCCGAGGCCGTCGATGCGCATTTCCTTGACCGCGACCTGCCGGTCGAGCATTTCGTCGGCGGCTCGCCACACCCGCCCCATTCCCCCCTGACCGATACTCTCGACCAGCCGATAGCGTCCGGTCACCAATAGCCCCGGAGTACCGCCGCTCCTCATGTTCCCCGTGTTTCCCATATTCCCCGGCAATCCGCTGCACCCCCTCAACGATCACCTCAACTGTTCCCCTACAAAACACAATGGTCACACTTCATGCCGTACCAGCATAGTGCGGAGAAATCTTGTGGTACCTCTTCAAGTACTGCGAATTCAGGCGCAGTCCCAGGGGGACACAGGGGAACGCAAGGGGGACGAACATGAGTTCTCGTCGTACGACGGCCATGGCGACGGCCGTCACAGGTTCGCTGCTCACAGCATCTTTCTCGGCGATGATGATCCTTTCCTTCACCGCTTCGGCGGATGACCAGGGGCCGGGGAGCAGCAAGGGCGGAAAGGCGATGGACGCGGCTCCGGCGGGAGTGAAACTGACCACGCTCCTGCCGGAAAAGATCTCGGTCGACAACGGTTCGAAAAAGACGGCGATCACCGCCACGGTGAGGAATGAGGGGACCAAGGCGAGCGGCGATCTCCATCTCCTGGTCGTCGGTTTCGACGGCCTCAAGGTCACGAATGTGCAGGGCTGTTCGGCGATCGGCGAAAAGGATCTGCCGCCCGGTTCGAACAGCGGATTCACGTGCTCCGTCGGCGCACTCGCCGCGGGGAAGTCGAAGTCGTACGCCGTCGACGCGACGTACGACCTGAACAAGGCCGGGAAGATCTGTCTGCCGGTGATGTCCGCCGACGGCAAGAAGACCTTCTGGCAGCAGGGCCCGGTCCCGTTCGGTACGACGAACCCGTCGCCGAACGCCCCGGCCACCCCGTTGCTGCTCGGCACCGACAACAAGCCGGTGGCACCGGGCGGCGACGCCACGCTGCCCAAGACGGGGGTCGGCGAAGACGTCCTGTCCCTGGGCGCGGCCGGCGCGGCACTGATCGCGGCGGGCGCGGCGGGCCTGTACTGGTCGCAACGGCGGCCGAGGCAACGGTCGTTGGAGGGCTGAGCCGCCGAAGTCGGGCAGAGCTGGACAGGGGAGGGGGAGGACCGGGTTGCGGGAGCACCCGGCCCTCCCTCTTGCCCATATCGGAGGGCTTGCCGGAAAGCCTGACGGCACATGTCAGGTTATGCGGCCAGCATGACCCCATGAACCACACACAGCCGCTCACCTTCCACCCCGCCGACCCCGGATACGAGGACGAACTCGCCGGTTTCCAGACCGGGTTCGCCCAGCGCCCCGCCGTGGTCTACGGCGCGCGCTCGGCCGACGACGTGATCGCCGCCGTACGGCACGCGGCCACGGAGAACCTGCCGGTCGGCGTCCAGGCCACCGGGCACGGGCTGCCGGGTGCCTCCGAGGGCGGGGTGCTGATCACGACAGGGCGGATGGACGGGGTGAGTGTCGACCCCGAGGCACGCACCGTCCGCGTCCAGGCGGGCGTGAGGTGGGGACAGGTCGTAGCCGCGGCGGAACCGTACGGGCTGGCGCCCCTGAACGGCTCCGCGCCGAGCGTGGGTGCCGTGTCGTACACGCTGAGCGGTGGACTGGGCATCCTGGCAAGGGAGTTCGGGTACGCGGCCGACCACGTCCGCTCGCTCGACGTCGTCACCGCCGATGGCCGACTGCGCCGGGTGACAAGGGAGTCGGATCCCGACCTGTACTGGGCACTCCTCGGCGCCGGTCACGCCTTCGGAGTCGTCACGGAGTTGGAGATCGGTCTCGTCCCCGTGCGGACGCTCTACGGCGGTTCGCTCGCCTTCGACGGACGGGAGGTCGATCCCACGGCCCTGCTGCGGGCGTACGAGGAGTGGACGCGGACCGTACCGGACGAGCTGACCTCGTCCTTCGCCGCCGTGCCGTACCCGGACATCCCGGCGCTGCCGCCGCACCTGCGCGGGCGGTACGTGCTCTCCGTGCGCGTGGCCTGCACGGGCACCGGTGAGGACGGTGACCAACTCGTCGCGCCGCTGCGGAAGTTCGGGCCGGTGCTCGTGGACTCGTTGCGGGAGATGCCGTACGCCGAGAGCCACACGATCCACAGCGACCCGCCCGACCCGCACGCGTACTACGGGGACAGCGCGGTGCTGAGTGAGCTGGATGTGGCGCGGGCGGGCGAGGTGCTGTCCCTCGCCGGGCCGGACGCGGCCGCCATGTGCGTCGTACAGGTCAATCATCTCGGCGGGGCACTGGCGAAGCCCGCGCCGAACTCGGTGCCGTATCGCGAAGGGCGGTTCCTGGTACGGATGTTGGCCGTCGGGGACCGGGCGGCGGCCCGTGCGCAACTGGACCCGGCCTTCGCGCTGCTCGCGCCCGCGACGCTCGGGCGGGCGCTCAACTTCGCGTTCGGGGCCGGTGATCGGACCGAGGGGCTGTATGACGTGGAGACGCGGAAGAGGCTCGCCGAACTCAAGTCGCGGTACGACCCGGCGAACCTCTTCCGCAGGAACTACCTTGTCAGCTCTGCTTGTTGACGAACTTCCAGGCCGTCGGTGTCGCGCCCATCGCCAGGGCCGCCTTCAGGGCGTCGCCGAGGAGGAACGGGGTGAGGCCGGCGGCGATCGCGGCGCTCGTCGAGAGGTCGAGGGTCAGCGCCAGGTACGGGACGCCGATCGCGTAGACGATCGCCTCGCCCAGCAGCATCGTGCCGGCCATGCGGAGGACCGAGCGGTCGGCGCCGCGGCGGGCCAGGGCACCGACGGCGGCAGAGGCGAGCAGCATGCCGATGATGTAGCCGAAGGAGGCGCCTCCCCCGTGCGTGCCGCCGGCGAACCACGGCACGCCGGCGAGGCCGAGCAGCGCGTACAGGGCGAGGGAGAGGAAGCCGCGGCGGGCACCGAGGGACGTGCCGACGAGCAGCGCGGCGAAGGTCTGGCCGGTGACCGGGACCGGGGAGCCCGGCACGGGCACGGCGAGCTGGGCGGCGAGGCCGGTGAGCGCGGCGCCGCCGAGCACGAGGGCGATGTCCCGGACGCGGGAGGCGGGCAGCAGGTCGGCGAGGACCTGACCCGGGCGGGCGGTGGCGACGGCGGTACTCAAGGGGGGCTCCGCGGGTTGACGGGGGTACAGGGGGACTTTGTGACGCTATCCCAGGGTCCTCGGGCGGATCACCGTCAGCGTTCGACAAAGGCGCCGTCGGGGACTTGGTGGGCTCCGGACAAAGGATGCCCGTTACACGCGCCCCGGCGTGATGCCGGTCACGCGGACTCCGTGCCGTCTCGCACACCGGTCACCGTCTGGGCAGCCGTGGACCGTTTTGCTAGCTTCGACCGCATGGTTGCCCAGGCACGGAACTTCGCGTCGCGTCGCTATGTCGACCTGCGACGCCAGGCCGCGGCGACCTGTTACCGCCCCTGAGGCGGGCGGAGCGGATCCGGTGCGCCTCGACGCATCTCACGCATGTGATGGACGCATGTCACGCGTGAGAGGCACACGACGACGGCTCACTGTCGACCCGTTCCCGAGGAAGATCCCCATGCCCCGTACCGCGGCACCACTTCTCGCCTCCCACTCCGCCAACTCCCCCGTACCCCGCGCCGCCGACAGCGACCGCCGGCGCACCAACGCGAGCGTCATCCTGCGCTCGGTGCTGGAGCACGGCCCGGTGGCCCGCAGCACCATCTCGCGGCTGACCGGGCTGTCCCCGGCGTCGGTCACCGACTACTGCGCCCGCTTCACCGAACTCGGGCTCATACGGGAGTCCGCCACACCCCAACGCTCGAAGGGCGTGGGCCGGCCCCATGTGCCCGTCGACCTGGACGCGTCACGGTTCATTGTGGGCGGAGTCCATGTGGCGGTGCCCTATACGACGGTCGCCCTGCTCGATCTGCGCGGGCGGGTCGTGGTCGAGCGGCGGATCGGGCACGACAGCGACCTCGCCGATCCGTCCCGGGTGCTGGCGCGGGCCGCCGAGGGGCTGGACGCGCTGCTGGCGGAGGCGGCCGGGACCACCCCGTTGGGCGTCGGGGTCGCCGCCGGCGGCTGGGTCGACCGGGACTCCGGGACCATCGTCGAACACCCACTGCTGGGCTGGCGGGACGTGCCGGTGCGCGAACTGCTCGGCGCCCGCACCGGACTGCCGGTCCATGTGGACGGCCACGCACGGGCGTTGGTGAATGGGGAGCGCCTCTTCGGGCGGACGGCACGCGGCAGCCGGAGCGTGCTGCATCTCTTCGTCGGCAATGTGGTCGACGCGGCCTTCGCCACCAACGACGAGGTGCACCACGGTCCCCGTTCGCAGGCCGGGGCGATCGCCCATCTGCCGCTGCGCGGCGGCACGGAACCGTGCGACTGCGGACGCGTCGGCTGCCTCCAAGTCGAGCTGAGCGAAAGGACGTTGTGCCGGCGGGCTCGCGAAGCGGGACTCATCGACGGAGTGAACCCGACCCACGTCGTGACGGCGGCCGAGCGCGGAGACCCGGTCGCCGTACGGCTGTTGACGCAACGGGCGCGGATGGTCGGACGGGCGGCCGGGCTGCTGCTCGACATCCTCAACCCGGAGACGGTGGTCGTCACCGAGTTGGGGGTCATGCGGCGGGAGGACTGCCTGCGCGCGCTGCGCGAGGAGGTCGGTGACGCGCGGGCGTCGGCTGTCGTGCCGACGAGTTTTCCGGATTCCGTGCTGGCGGTGGCGGGTGGTTCGGTGATGCTGGACGTGTTGTACCGGGATCCGTTGAGCGCTTCACCGGCGACTATTTAATTCAGAAACTCGGAATGTTGACAGGGGGTGCTCATGGCCGGGAACATCCTGGTCATGAGCCTGCAGATGAGTTGTCGCACTTCTTGTTGCTGACCCGTTGACGCGCCCCGAGCGCCGGTCTCATCCTGCCTGAATTCCTTTCTCCGGCCTTCTCCGGCTTTCTCCGGCCGTGAATTCTGCCTGCGATCCTTGTGCGTTCTGCTTGCCCTCGCGTGCGTTCCGTGTGCATTTTCCGCGTTCCCAAGACTTTGATCAGGGAGTCCTCCCATGCCTCATTCCCGTGCGCCCGGCGTCGACCGGCGACTCTTCCTCACCTCCGTGCTCGGTGCCGCCGCGGGCATCGCCGGCCTCAGCGGCTGCGCCACGAGCAGTGCCGCGGCCTCCAAGTCGGGGGCCGGACTGTCCGCCCCGCTCGCCGAGAGGGTCCCGTCCGGTACGAGCCTGAAGATCTCCTCGTATCTGAACACCCAGCAGCTCCAGTTCAAGCTGGCGAAACTGCCCAAGTTGCCGTTCACCGTGTCGAGTTGGGTGAACATCGGCGCCGGTCCCGATGTCATCAACGCGTTCCGCGCCAAGTCCCTGGACCTCGCCAACAACGCGGGCATCCCGCCGATCCAGGCGCACTACCAGGGCTACGACGCGAAGATCGTCGCGATCGACGTCACCCGCAAGCCCAACTACCTCTTCGCCACCAAGCCCGGCAGCGACATCCACACCGTCGCCGACTTCAAGGGCAAGAAGCTGGCGTTCTCGCAGGGCCAGGCCCAAGGCGTCGTACTGCTGCGGGCGTTGAAGGAAGCCGGGCTGAAGTACGACGAGGTGAAACTGGTCCCCCTGACCAGCAACCAGTTCTTCACGGCCCTGCAGTCGGGCCAGGTCGACATCGCCCCGCTCGCCAACAGCCAGGCACCGGCGTACCTCAAGCAGTACGAGGCGAAGGGCGCCCGCGCGATCACGACCGATGTCGTAGACCTGCTCAATCTGTTGTGGGCGCCGGCCGCCGTGCTGGCCGACTCGGCGAAGGCCGCCGCGATCGCCGCGTACATCCCACAGTGGGCGCAGGGGCAGGTCTGGCAGTACGAGAACCCGGACACCTGGAACGAGGAGTTCTACGTCAAGACGCAGAACCTGACCCTCGCGCAGGCCAAGTCGGTCACCGCGCTCGCCAACAAGCCGTTGTTCCCGCCGAGTTGGGACGAGGCCGTGAAGTGGGAGCAGGAGACCGCCGATCTGCTCGCGGAGGGCGGCTTCGTGAAGGAGTTCAAGGTGGACTCGCTATTCGACCGGCGCTTCGAGGGGATCGCGGCGAAGGCCGTGGCGGCGGAGTACCGGAAGTGACGGCGATGACGACCTCCACGTCCCAGACGTCCCAGTCGCCCGACACGTCGACCGCAACCTCCGGGCCGGTGACCGCTGTTGAGGGGAAATCGGCCGTACGGCGCAGGCGGCGCCGCGGTCTCGCCCCCGGTAAACGCCTGCCCGCCTCCCGGGTCGTCGGACCCGCCCTCTTCTTCGCCCTGTGGGCCGTCGCCTCCGCCGCCGGGCAGTTGGACCCGGCCGCGATCCCGGCGCCCTGGACGGTGTTGAAGACCGCCGGCCGGCTGTGGACGTCCGGCACGCTGCCCACGGACATGCTGACCTCGCTGGAACGCGCCGCCTACGGCTTCGCCCTCGGCCTCACCGCCGGTGTCGTCCTCGCCCTGGCGGCCGGGCTGAGCCGGGTCGGCGAGGCGCTGATCGACGGGACCGTGCAGCTCAACCGGGCCATCCCGACCCTGGGTCTGATCCCGCTGTTCATCCTCTGGCTGGGCATCGGCGAGACCTTCAAGATCGCCATCATCGCGATCGTCGTCTACATCCCGATCTACCTCAACCTGCATGCCGCGCTGTCCGGCATCGACCACCGCTATGTCGAACTCGCCGAGGTCCAGGGCCTGTCGAGGCTCCAGTTCGTCCGCCAGATCGTCATCCCCGGCGCCCTGCCCGGCTTCTTCGTGGGCCTGCGCCTCGGGGTGACCGGCTCCTGGCTGAGCCTGGTGGTCCTGGAACAGATCAACGCCACCAGCGGCCTCGGCTACATGATGTTCCAGGCCCAGAACTACGGCCAGTCGGACGTCATCCTCGTCGGCCTGCTGATCTACGGCGTGTTCGGTCTGGTTTCCGACAGCGCGGTCCGTCTCGTCGAACGGAGGGTGCTGTCATGGCGCCGCACACTCAGCAGCTGACCACCACCACTGTCCCCGCGGTCCAACTCCGGGGTCTTACCCGGTCGTTCGACGGTCGTACGGTCCTCGACGCCATCGACCTGGATCTGCCCGCCGGACAGTTCACCGCGCTGCTCGGGCACAGCGGCTCCGGCAAGAGCACGTTGCTGCGGGCCATCGCGGGGCTCGACCACGAGGTCGTCGGGAGTGGTCAACTCACCGCGCCCGAGCGGGTGTCGGTGGTTTTTCAGGACTCCCGGTTGCTGCCCTGGCGGCGGGTTCTCGACAACGTGCTGCTGGGGACGGAGGGCAAGGAAGCCGCCACGAAGGGCCGCGAGGCCCTTGCCGAAGTGGGGCTCGCCGGGCGTGAGCGGGCCTGGCCCAATGAGCTCTCCGGCGGCGAGGCGCAGCGGGCGGCGCTGGCCCGTTCGCTCGTCCGTGAGCCCGAACTCCTGCTGGCGGACGAGCCGTTCGGGGCGTTGGACGCGCTGACCCGCATCCGGATGCATGTGTTGCTGCGGGAGTTGTGGGAGCGGCATCGGCCCTCGGTGCTGCTGGTCACGCACGACGTGGATGAGGCGATCGTCCTCGCGGATCGGGTGCTTGTGCTGGAGGAGGGGCGGATCGGGCTCGACCTGGTCATCGACCCTGAGCTGCCACGTGCGGAGTACCGGGAGCGGTTGTTGGCGGCGCTCGGTGTGACGTCGGACATTCGGTGAGCGTCGGCTGCATGGTGAGCGTCGGCTGTTTGGTGAGCCTCTGCTGCTCGTGCCGTCTGCTGGGGGCCGCGCCCCCAGACCCCCAACGGGCTGATTGTGGCGGCCCGCGTTGAGAAGTAGCCGGACCGGCCGAGTTTTCGCAGCCGACGTCGAGAGGCTGCCGGACGGGCCGAAGGCAGCCGCGCCTCGCTCGAAAGTCCCCCTGTACCCGTACATCTGTCCCTCGTAAAGGACAACCATGACCCGCCAACTCCACCTGAACGCCTTCCTGATGAACACCGGTCACCACGAGGCCTCTTGGCGCCTCCCCGAGAGCAACCCGTACGCCCACGTAGAGCTGGACCACTACACACATCTCGCCCGGGTCGCGGAGCGCGGCACCTTCGACTCCCTCTTCCTGGCCGACGGACCGCAGTTGTGGAGCAACCTCGCCCAACGCCCCGCCGGAGCCCTGGAACCGCTCACCCTGCTCACCGCGCTCGCGACAGCCACCGAGCACATAGGTCTCATCGCCACAGCGTCCACGTCCTACAACTCGCCCTACAACCTGGCCCGTAAGTTCGCGTCGCTCGACATCATCAGCGGCGGCCGGGCGGGGTGGAACATCGTCACCACCGCCGGTGCCGAGGCAGCCCGCAACTTCGGTCTGGAGCACGAGCCTGCGCACGCCGAACGGTACGCACGTGCCGCCGAGTTCCTCGATGTGGCGCTGAAGCTCTGGGACAGCTGGGAGGACGACGCGATCGTCGCCGACAAGGCGGCCGGCGTGTGGGGCGACGACGCCAAGATCCACCCACCGCGGCACCAGGGGACGTACTTCAGCGTCGCCGGAGCCCTCAACGTGCCCCGCTCACCGCAGGGTTACCCCCTCCTCGTGCAGGCGGGTTCGAGCGAGGACGGCAAGGCGTTCGCGGCGCGGTACGCGGAGGCGGTGTTCACCGCGCAGCAGACCCTCGCCGACGCGCAGGCCTTCTACAAGGACCTCAAGTCCCGTACGGCGGAGGCCGGTCGGGACCCCGAGCACATCAAGGTGCTGCCCGGCATCGTCCCGGTGCTCGGCTCGACGGAGGCCGAGGCACGCGCGAACGAACGGCTGCTGGAGGACCACATCGTGTACACGCACGGAGTGGACCACCTGGAGCGACTCCTCCAACTACCGTCCGGCACCCTTGAGTTGGACGCCCTGCTTCCCGCCGATCTCCCGCCCGAGGACTCCATCGAGGGCGCCAAGAGCCGCTACACGCTCGTCGTCGAACTCGCCCGCCGAGACCGGCTGACCGTACGGCAGTTGATCGGCCGGCTCGGTGGCGGACGCGGGCATCTCACCTTCGCCGGTACGCCGGAACAGGTCGCCGACACGATCGAGTCCTGGTTCACGCGGGGCGCCGCCGACGGCTTCAACATCATGCCCGCGGTCCTGCCCTCCGGCCTCGACGCCTTCGTCGACCACGTCGTCCCGCTCCTCCGTGCCCGCGGCCTGCTCCGCACGGAGTACGGCCCCCGCACGACCCTCCGGGAGCGCTACGGCCTCCCCCGCCCGGCCAACCAGTACGTCACCCCCGAAGCCGAACTCGCCCGAGTCTGAAAGGACTTCAGCATGTCCATCGAGATCCAGAAGGTCACCGCGAACATCGGCGCCCGCGTGTCGGGCGTGGACATCAACAAGCCCCTCGACGAGGAGCAGACAGCCGCCCTCCGCGAGGCCCTCAACATCCACAAGGCCCTGGTCTTCGACGACGTACACCTCGACGACGAGGGACAGGAGGCCTTCGCCCGTCACTTCGGCGACCTCACCACCGCGCACCCCACCGTGTCCGCCGTCGACGGCGCCCCGAACGTGCTGCCCGTAGACAGCGAGCGCGGCCGGGCCAACCACTGGCACACGGACGTGACGTTCGTCCTCAACCCGCCCCAGGCCAGCACCCTGCGCAGCATCACGGTCCCGCCGTACGGCGGCGAGACCCTGATCGCCAGTTCGGCGGCGGCCTACCGCGACCTGCCCGAACCGCTGCGCGCGCTCGCCGACACCCTGTGGGCGGAGCACACCAACGACTACGACTACGCCGTACCGGAGGAGGACGTCGACGCCGAACGGGCCGCGCAGCGCGCCCAGTTCACGTCCATCAAGTTCCGCACGGTCCACCCGGTCGTCCGCGTCCACCCGCTGACCGGTGAACGCGGCCTGTTCATCGGGGGGTTCGCGCAGCGGATCGTCGGCCTGTCGGCGGGCGAGTCCCGCAAGATCCTCGACATTCTCCAGGCGTACGTCACCCGCCCCGAGAACATCCTGCGCTGGCGCTGGTCCCCCAACCAGCTCGTCCTGTTCGACAACCGCATCACCCAGCACTACGCCATCGACAACTACGACGACCAGCCCCGCCGCCTCAACCGCGTCACCGTCGCCGGCGACATCCCGGTCGGCATCGAGGGCAAGGAGAGCTACTCGATCGAGGGCGACGCGTCGCACTACACGTCGGTGGCCGAGTAGCCACACCCCTCCCCCGTTCCGAGAGGCCCTCACGTGGAGACACGCGGGGGCCTTTTCGCTGCCCAGGCTCGTTGTCCGCGCCTGTTGCCCGCACCCGGCTTCTTGTTGCTAACCTGCACTTGCAAGTGAGTCGCAATAAGAGTTCCAGAGGTTCGAAGGGGATCGATCCGCCATGCCCGTCTACACGCTTCCTGACCTGCCCTACGACTACTCCGCGCTCGCCCCCGTGATCAGCCCCGAGATCATCGAGCTGCACCACGACAAGCACCACGCGGCCTACGTCAAGGGAGCCAACGACTCGCTGGAGCAGCTGGCGGAGGCGCGCGACAAGGAGCAGTGGGGTTCGGTCAACGGCCTGGAGAAGAACCTGGCGTTCCACCTCTCCGGCCACATCCTGCACAGCGTCTACTGGCACAACATGACCGGCGACGGCGGCGGCGAGCCCCTCGCGGCCGACGGCGTGGGCGGGCTCGCCGACGCGATCACCGACTCCTTCGGCTCCTTCGCCGGCTTCAAGGCCCAGCTCACCAAGGCCGCCGCGACGACCCAGGGTTCGGGCTGGGGCGTACTCGCCTATGAACCGTTGAGCGGCCATCTGATCGTCGAGCAGATCTACGACCACCAGGGCAACGTCGGCCAGGGCTCGACCCCCCTCCTCGTCTTCGACGCCTGGGAGCACGCCTTCTACCTCCAGTACCGGAACCAGAAGGTCGACTTCATCGACGCGATGTGGGCGGTCGTCAACTGGCAGGACGTGGCGAGGCGTTACGAGGCGGCGAAGTCCCGCCAGACGATCATCCCCGCCTGACCCGTAGACCCGTATGAATCGTCCTGCCTCGTGATCGTCTTCTCACCGTTCACGCGGGCAGGCGGATGAAGAGGATGACCCCCGCGAGGACGTGACTCGCGGGGGTCATTCTCAACTCTCCTCCCCACAGGGCACGTTGAGCGACAACAGGGCCACCGCCTCTCCCTGCACCCGGAGTTCACTCACCGCCGCGTTCCGCAGCCTCGGGAACACCCGCCGGTATTCACTGAGCGGAATCCCCAGCAACCGGCACAGCACCAGTCGGAGCAGGGTGTTGTGGGCGACGATCAGGACGCGTTGGTCGGGGTGGGTGGCGGCGATGCGGTGCAGGGCGGCGGTGCCGCGTTCGGCGGCAGTCAGTGGGTCCTCGGACTCCGGGAACGCGTGAGCCACCGGGTCGGAGCGGAAGGCCTGCGCCGCCCCCGGGTTTTCCGTCTCGAACTCCGCGAGGGTGCGGCCCTCCACCACGCCGAAGTCGCATTCGCGCAGGGCGGGGTCGGTGTGGGGGGTGAGGTTCAGGGCCTGGGCGGCGGGGGCCGCCGTGAGGACCGCTCGGGACAGGGGGGACGTCCAGATCGCGTCGACCGGGTGGGTGGCGGCCCAGTGGCCGAGGGATTCCGCCTGGGCTACGCCCGTGTCCGTCAGGGCCACGTCGCTGATGCCGGCGTAGCGGTTCTCGGCGTGCCAGACGGTCTGGCCGTGGCGGGCCAGGAGGAGGGTGGTGCTCATGAGTCGATCGTGTCCTGGTTCAGGCGGGTGCGGGTGTGGGTGGCGAGCGGGGTCGGTAGCCAGCCTCGGGTCTCCAGTTCGTCCACCAGGCGAGCGTACGGCTCGGTGAAGCGGGCCGTGTGGGACGCGCGGGGTTCGAGGAGTGTGCGGATGCGGACCATGCGCTCGGCCACATCCGCCAACGCCAGCCCCGTCCTTGTCCCCTTCCTTGTCCCCGCCCCCGCCCCCGTCCCCGTCCCGTACGCCGCCAACACCGCCATCCCCAGCGCCGGTTCGATCTGTTCCGGTACTCGGGCCGGGCGGCCGAGGATGTCGGTGCGGAGCTGGTTCCAGTACGCGCTGCGGGCCGCGCCGCCCGTGAAGGTGAGCGGACCGTCTATCGGGGCGCCGAGGTGGTGCAGGTAGTCCAGGCACAGGCGCTCGGTGAACGCCACGCCCTGCAGTACCGCCGCCCATCGGTCCGCCTCGGAGGCCGGTGTGCCCAGCGTGAACGCGGTGGCCTGCGGGGCGAAGAAGGGGAAGCGTTCACCGCCGGATGAGGCCAGGGGGTAGGTGAGGGCGCCTGACGGTTCGTACGCCGCCGCCTGTCTGTCCATCTCCGCCGGGTCCGCCCCCGCCGACAGCGCGCCCGCCCCTACGCTCGACGCCCCTCCGGGTAGCCAACTTCCGTCCGGCGCACGGTGGTTGTATACCACCCCGGCGTCGTCCCGGACGGGCCTCGCGGACGCCCCTTTGAGGACCAGGGTGGTGCCGAGCACCGAGTTCCAGGCGCCGAAACGCAAGGCCCCGGACGCGATCTGGGCCGCGCAGCCGTCCGTCATGCCCGCGATGACCGGGGTACCGGCGGGGATGCCGGTCGCTTCGGCGGCGGACCGGCAGACCTCGCCCAGCCGGGTGCCGGGGCGGACCACTTCCGGCAACACCTCGCCCAAGTGGGCCAGTTGGGGCGGCCAGGCGTCGCGCTCCGCGTCGTAGCCCGTCTTGAGGGCGTGGCTGGAGTCGGTCGGGACCGTCCCGCCCGTCAACTGCGCTGTAATCACATCGGGTTGGTGTGTCACTCGTCCGGGACCGTACGCGTCCAGCAGCCACAACGCCTTCGGCAGCGCCCAGCTCGTCTGCATTCCGACCCGCGCCGCCTCCTCCACCGCGCGCCCGTCGTCGTACATCAACCCCGGTGTGAGCGGGCGTCCTTCGGCGTCCGTCAGCAGGACCGTCCCGGAGGTGCCGCACACCGCGAGCCCGCCGATCGTCCGTACCCGTGAGGACCGTTGCCCCGACATCGCGGCTCGGGACGCCGTGCACACCGCCTCCCACCACTCCCCCGGGTCCTGTTCGTGCCGGACGCCGTCCCGGTGGCCCGTCAGCGGGGTGGTACCGCTGCCGAGGACCGTGCCGTCGGCCGTGACCAGCAGTGCGCGGACGCTCTGCGTGCCCAGGTCGATCCCCAGCCACGCTTCGGCTTCGTCCTCGAACATCATCCGGACCTCCCACAGGGGTTACGCATTCTGCATTCCCCGTTCATCGTGGCGGAGAGGGAGGGAGCCCCACGATGACCGAGACCCTGCGTGTCGTCGCCGCCGGTGACCATTTCGTACTGCCTTCGCTGATCACAGCGGCCATCGCCGAGGAACTGCGCGAACACCCCTTCACCGTAAGTGAGTTGACGCTCGGCTGGCCCCTGGAACCCTTCGGTGCCGTCGCCGAGGTCGAGGAGGCGAGTGACTCCGAGGACGAGTTGATCGACGCCCTGCGGGGCGATGGCGGTGGCGGAGCCCAGGTGCTGGTCACCCAGATGGGGCCCGTCACCGAGCGCGTGCTGGAGGCCTGCCCTGAGCTGCGGCTGGTCGTCGTGTGCCGGGGTGGGCCCGTCAACGTCAACCCGGACGCGGCGAAGACCCACGACGTACGGGTGTGCTTCGCGCCCGGCCGCAACGCCGCCGCGACCGCCGAGTTCACCGTCGGGATGATGCTGGCGGCCCTGCGCCGCATCCCGCAGGCCCACGAACTCCTTGCCAGGCAAGGGAGTTGGGAGGCGGGAGCCGCCTACTACACGTACGAGCACAGCGGGCTGGAGCTGGAGGACCTGCCGGTCGGGCTCGTCGGGTACGGGGCCGTCGGCAGCCGGGTCGCGCGGGTGCTGTGTGCCTTCGGGGCGCGCGTGATGGTGTACGACCCGTATGTGCACGGCGAGATCCACGGACTGCGCGTCGGCGGGCTGGACGAACTCCTGCGCCGGTCCCAAGTCATCACCCTGCACGCCCGGTTGACCCCCGAGACGCGTGGTCTCATCGGTGCCCGCGAGCTGGCGCTGCTGCGGCCCGGCGCGGTGGTGGTCAATGTGGCGCGGGGTCCGTTGCTGGACGAGGAAGCGTTGTGCGACGCGTTGGAGAGTGGGCAGGTGTCGGCGGCCGCACTGGACACCTACGCGCGGGAGCCGTTGCCCGCCGGGGCGCGGCTGTTCGGTTTCGCCGACCGGGTCACTCTCACCCCCCATCTCGGGGGTGCCTCCCGGGCCGTGGCCGAGAAGGCGGCACGGATAGCGGCGGCGGAGGTGGGCCGCTGGGCACGAGGTGAGCGTCTGTCCCACGAACTCGGGTGAGAGCCCACCAAGTCCGACTGTCCCCACGCGTCGGCCGAGAGGGAGCCGTAGGGGCGCGCCGGTGTCGAGAGGCTGGGGGTCCCTCCCGCTCGAGCGAAGCCGAGAGTGGGGGAGCGCGGAGGCCGCAGCGCCGAGCACGGTCGCCCTCTCGACACCGGCTCCCAGCGCCCCGGAGGCGACCGAACCAATAGAGGTGCGCGCACGGCGCCTTCTCAACACGGGCCCACCTGCGCGGCACCATCCCCACACCGGCCCACCCACGCGGCACCACCCCAACACCGCCCACCCACGCGACACCATCCCGACACCGGCCCACCTCCACCCACACCTCGCACCACCGGCCCACCTCCACGTCGCACCTCAACCCACCCCAACCACCCCAAGAGCCGCCCCCCACCCCCAGGAGGCCCCCACATGTACGTCGGAATCGATGTCGGCACGTCCACGGTGAAGGCCGCCGCCTTCGACGGCTCCGGGCGTGAACTCGCCGTAGCCGCGCGGCCGGTGGGGCTGTCGATGCATGGCGGGTTCGTCGAGCAGGACATGGACGAGGTCTACGGTGCGGTCGTCGCCGTACTGGACGAACTCGCGACGGAGGTCGACGGGCCGGTGGAGCTCGCCGGGCTCACCGGGCAGGGTGACGGCGTGTGGCTGGTGGACGCGGAGGGGCGGCCGGTGCGGGCGGCGGCGTCCTGGATGGACGGGCGGGCGCACGAACTGCTCGACCGGTGGCTCGCGGACGGGACCTTCGAAACGGTGTTCCGGCGGACGGGAAGCGCGATGTTCCCCGGGTGTCCGGGGCCACTGCTGGCCTGGCTCGCGGCGCACGAGCCCGCGTCGCTGGACGCGGCGGCGACCGCCCTGTACTGCAAGGACATGGTCTTCCAGCGGCTGACGGGGGCGCGGGCGACCACGGATGTCTCGGACGCGTCGATGCCGTTCCTCGACCCCCGGACGCGGTCGTACGACAACGGTGTCGTCGAGCTTCTCGGGCTGACCCGGCGACGGCGGCTGCTGGCCCCGGTCGCCGACCCGGTCGCGACGGCCGAGACGCGTGGCGAGGGGCTGCCGGCGGGCACCCGGATCGCGAACGGGCCGTATGACCTGCCCGCCTGCGCGCTCGGTGCGGGCG
>NZ_JBHXME010000133.1:0-31601 GCF_042721125.1 Streptomyces sp. NPDC058469 | reverse complement strand
CCCGTCTCGACCGAGCCCAAGACCGACGACCGTCCGAAGTCCGCCGAAGACAGCACGCCCCCCGACGCGACCGAGCCCAAGACCGACGACCGTCCGAAGTCCGCCGAAGGCAAGGCGCCCTCCGACGCGACCGAGCCGAAGGCCGACAGCCGCCCGGAAGCCGCCGAAGGCGAAATCGCCCCCACCGCAGACGCGGTTCCCGGTGCGGAAGCCGCCGACGGCGACACGGACGCGGAACCCCGGACCACCGGCACCGGCACCGGCACCGAAGACGCCGTCCCCGCCGCTGCCATCGCCGACGCCCCCGCCGACGCACAACCGAAAGCCGCCGACGACGAACCCGCCCCAAAGGGGCCACCCGCATCCGACGACGAGACCCGCACGGACGGCGCGGGTGGGAACACGAAGGCGGCCGACGGCGAAGCCGAGGCCGTCGATCACCCCACCGCCATCTTCAAGGCCGTACGACCCCCCAAGCCCGAGGTCGACCAGCCCACCACCATGCTCAAACTGGGCGGCGCCACTAAGACCCCCCAGCCCCCAAAGACCCCCAAGACCCCCGAGTCCGACGCCGAGCGCACCAGCAGGTTCGTCGCGCTCAAGCCCCTCGACGAACCCCGCAAGTACACCCCCCGCCCGGACGCCACCCGCCCCGTCTCCCAGGTCGGCCCCGAGCGCACCACCCAGGTCCCGCTCCCCCCGAAGCCCCCGCTCGACCTTCTCGCCGAGCTGACCAACACTCCCCCACCCCCGGAAACCCCGGTCCGCACAGCGATCCGCAGAGTCAAGATCTGGACCCCGCTGGTCATCCTCCTGGCGATCGTGTTTGCAGTAGTACAGGCCGTACGCCCACTGCCCACCCCCGGTCTCACCCTCACCGCCGACGACTCGTACACCTTCGACGGCAGCAAGGCGAACCTCCCGTGGCCCAGCGAGGGCCAGGGCTGGATGGACGTCAACGGCATCGGCACGATGGGCAACTTCGGCAAGCAGACGCCGGTCGCGATCGGCTCCGTGGCCAAGGCGATGACCGCGTACATCGTCCTCAAGGACCACCCCCTGAAGGCGGGCACGGAGGGCGCGAAGATCACCGTCGACGCCACCGCCGAGAAGGAGGGCGGCTACGACAAGGCCGGCGAGTCCACCCTGAACACCGTGAAGGCCGGCGACATCCTCACCGAGAAGCAGGCGCTCTCGGCGATCATGATCCCGTCGGCGAACAACATCGCGCGTCTGCTGGCCCGTTGGGACGCGGGCTCCGAGACGGCGTTCATCAAGAAGATGAACGCCACCGCGAAGTCACTGGGGATGACGAACACGACGTACACCGACGCCTCGGGCCTGAAGGAGACCACCGTCTCCTCCGCCGAGGACCAGGTGAAGCTGGGCAACCAACTGGTCAAGATCCAGGCCCTGATGGACATCACCAAGCTGCCGAGCTGGGTCGACCCGTCCGGTCACAAGTGGACGAACTACAACCGCCTGGTGCCGTACAACAACTCCCTCGGCATCAAGACCGGCACCACCACCGCGGCCGGCGGCAACCTGCTCTTCGCCGCCACCAAGCAGGTCGGCGGTGAGACGGCCGTCGTCGTCGGCGCGATCCTCGGCCAGCACACCGCGCCGATCATCGACACGGTCAACGCGGTCAGCAAGACGGCGATGCTCGCGGCGCAGGACGCGATGACCTCGGCGAAGATCCTGAAGAAGGGGACCGTGGTCGGGTACGTCGACGACCAGCTCGGCGGTCACACGCCGGTCGTCGTCACCAAGGACGTCGCGGCGGTCGGCTGGGCCGGCCTCAAGGTGAAGCTGTCCTTCGCCCCCGACGCCGTACCGCACACCGCGAAGGCCGGCACCAAGGTGGGCACGCTCACCGTGGGCGACGGTTCGAGCGGCGCCGTCAAGGTGCCGGTCGCTCTCCAGAAGGATCTCGCGGAACCGGCCTTGACCGCCAAGCTGACCCGTCTCGGCTGACCCACGAGGCGATGCACGTCACCGCATCCCGCCGACTGGCACCCACCCGGGAGCCCGTCGGCGGAGTGCGTGCTAGCGTCGCGAATCGGGGCACGTCGCCGGTCAGCGGGACGCGGCGTCGAACAGGCCGGGAACGGGACAGGACGCGGCCGAGAACAGAAGACGGGACACGGGGAGTGCCTTCAGGTGGCCACAGCGGAGCCGACACACGCCGACGATGCCGATCCGGGCCCGGTAGCCGGCCCGCGAATACACGTGCCCGCACACACCACGACAGATAGCGCGGCAACGGCAGCCGACGCTCAGCACACGGACGGCGACGAGACGCACGAGGGCGGCGGCAGCACCCGTCCGGCGACGTTCGTCGACCGCCTGCGCGCCCCCTTCCTCCGTCACCCGGTGATCGGCTTCACGCTCCTCTCCGGCGTCCTCCACGTCGTCTGGTTCTTCACGTTCGCGAACAGCGGCGGCGACCTCGCGGCGCAGGACGCCTGGGCGGAGTTCGTCGGCCGGCACCCGGACTCGGCGTACAACCTCGCCTGGTACGGCGGCATGCACCCGGTGTCGTACAGCGTGGTGTCGCCGTATCTGATGGCGGTGCTCGGCGTCCGTACGACGATGATGATCGCCGGGACGATCTCGGCGGGCCTGCTCACCATGATCCTGATCCGCAGCCGCTCGGTGAGGAACCCCCTGTGGGCCTCGCTCGCGGGTGTCTTCGCGCTGCTGTGCAACGCGGCGTCGGGGCGGGTGACGTACGGCCTGGGCATGGTGTTCGGGCTCGGCGCGGTGGCCGTGGTCTTCTGCTGGCCCCACCGCTGGCGCTACAAGCGCTGGGCGAAGGCCCTGTGCGCGGCCCCGCTGGCCGCGCTCGCGACCATGTCGTCGCCGGTGGCCGGGCTGTTCGTGGGGCTGGTGGCCGTGGCCCTGTTCCTGCAGAAGCGGCGGCCGGGCGCGTGGGCGCTGGGGCTGGCGCCGGCGGCCGTAGTGGCCGTGTCCGCCTGGCTGTTCCCGTTCTCCGGTACGCAGCCGATGACGTTCGGCTCGGTGATACTGCCGCTGCTGTCCGGGGTCCTCGTCTACTTCCTGGTGCCGCGCGAGTGGACGACCGTACGGATCACGGCGGCCGTGTACAGCATCGGCGTCATCCTCGTCTGGCTGGTCAGTTCGCAGATCGGCTCGAACATCAGCCGGCTGGCGATGCTGTTCGCCGGGGTCGCCCTGATCGCCGCACTGCCCTTCACGGTGCCGCGCTCGCGCAAGTGGTACGTGATCGCGCTGGCCTTCGTCGGCTTCAACGGGTGGATCGGCTTCAAGTCGGTCGACGACATCATCAACACCGCCCCGGCCGCGTCCTGGTCGCACGAACTCGCGCCGCTCGTCAACGAACTCCAGACGGTCGGCGCCGAGCGCGGCCGCGTCGAGGTCGTCCCGGCCCGCTCCCACATCGAGGCCTCCGCCCTCGCGCCGTACGTCAACCTGGCCCGTGGCTGGAACCGCCAGGCCGACATGGAGCGCAACCCGCTCTTCTACGACGACACGCTCAACTCCGCCAACTACCACGAGTGGCTTCAGCGTTGGGCCGTGCACTATGTCGTCCTGCCCAAGGACGAGCCGGACGGTGACGGCGGCGAGCGCGAACGGGCGCTGGTGCAGCGCGGGATGCCGTATCTGAAGCAGGTCTGGGGCGATGCCAACTGGCAGCTGTTCCAGGTCACCGACCCGGCGCCGCTCGCCGAGCCGAACTCGGTCGTCGACCGGGCCGAGCAGGGCGAGTTGACCATCGAGGTGAAGAAGAAGGGCCGGATCCTCATCCGCATCCCGTACTCGCCGTGGCTGAGCATCGTCGACGCGAAGGGCAAGAGCCTCAAGCCCCCGCAGGAGACCGACGCGTCCAAGCACCGTGCCGAGGGCACGCCGAAGACGTACGACAACCTCAACGGCTGCCTGATGGAGACGCAGGAGGACTCCAAGGGCGACAAGTGGACGATGTTGCTGGCACCGAAGACGGGGACGTACCGGCTGGCGGCGCCGTATCAGTTGCCCCGGGGCACTCCGTGTCCCGATGAACTGAAGTAGTCAGCGGAGCCGGTCCACGTACCTGTCCGTGCCCGGCACCGTGGGGATGAACGGGGCCACCAACTCCACCCGTCCCAGGCCCGATTCGGTCACCGGCGTCTCCAGGTCCGCGAAGTACTCCTCCCAGCAGTCGCGTGGATCCGCCTCCAGGAACCACAGCAACGTCAGCCGGGTGTCGACCCCTTCGACCTGCTTGACGTAGGTCATGCGGTCGCCCGGCAGTGGGGTCGGCCGGAAGACGGTCACCATCGCGGCCGGGGACCCGGCGAGCCGCTTGGGCAGATGCCGGGAGCGGAGCCACTCCAGCAACTCGGCGCGCTGCTCGGCCGATTCGCTGTCCACGACCTCCAACACCAGCCCGGCGTAAGGGTGGTCGAGGGCGTGGAAGTCCCTCGGTCCGGCCGCGCCGTCGCGGTAGACGGTCGCCTCGTGGTCCTGGAACGCGGTGAAGACATGGGTGCGGTCCTGGTAGACCCGGCCGTCGCGGTTGAGGCGTTTGTTGATGCCCACGGTCCACTTCATGTGGTCGTCGTAGCGGCCCTCGGTGACCCAGTACGTGGAGAGGTAGCAGCCGGCGGTGACGGGCTGGGCGATCGCCGACTTCTCGGGGGAGCGCAGGAGTTGGAGGTCGCGGGTGGCGACCCAGCGGCGGCCGGTGTACATCCAGGGCATGGCCATCGCGCCGGCGTAGTAGTGGTCGTCCTCGTACCAGCGGTTGTAGGCGTACTCGTGGCCGGGGTGCGGTTCGACCATGGTGATGAGCGCGTGGCCGGGCCGGACTCCGTACGGTCCTACGGCGGCCAGTTCGGCGTACACGTCGCTCCGGGTTTCCTCGCTCACGTCGCTCCCCTTCCGTCCTCCGCCGGTCGCCCATACTCTGACGCCCCGTCAGATAAACCGCCAGACCCCGGGAGGGATCGGATGTCGCTGCTCGCGGGCAAGACCGTCGTCGTCTCGGGGGTCGGGGCCGGACTCGGCCATCAGGTCGCCGCGGCCGTCGTACGGGACGGGGGAAACGCTGTTCTCGGCGCGCGGACGGAGGCGAATCTCGCCAAGTCGGCCGCCGAGATCGATCCCGACGGCGCGCACACGGCGTACCGGGCGACGGACATCACGGACGAGGCCCAGTGCGAGGCGCTCGTGGAGGTGGCGCGGGGGCGGTTCGGGCGGGTCGACGCGGTGGTCCAAGTAGCCGCGTGGGACAGCTACTTCGGCGGGGTCGAGGACGCGGACTTCGCCACCTGGCAGTCGGTGATCGACGTGAATCTGCTGGGGACGCTGAAGATGACGCGGGCCTGTCTGCCCGCGCTGAAGGAGGTGGGTGGCGGGTCGGTCGTGTTCATCGGGACGCAGTCGGCCGTCGCCGCTCCCTCGCAGGTGCGGCAGGCGGCGTACGCGGCGTCGAAGGGGGCGCTGACGAGCGCGATGTACTCGCTGGCAAGGGAGTTGGGGCCGTACCGGATCCGGGTGAACACCGTGCTGCCGGGGTGGATGTGGGGGCCGCCGGTGGAGGCGTACGTGCAGTTCACCGCGCACACGGAGAAGGTGCCGGAGGCGGAGGTGCTGAAGCGGCTGTCCGATCGGATGGCGCTGCCGGAGCTGGCGACGGACGGGGACGTGGCGGACGCGGCGGTGTTCCTGGCGTCGGAACGGGCGCGGGCGATCACGGGCCAGTCGTTGCTGGTCAACGCCGGGGAGCTGATGCGGTGAGTTCATGTAGGTGAACGCCGAACATCAATCCGAACGATTTTACTCCTCCTTGACCTCACGCTTACTTGTCGTGCTCACGCGCGACCGCCCACGATGAGCCCCGGGCTGAACCGGCTCAATCGTGGGAGGGCGCATATGAACGGGCTCGACTGGGCCGTGCTCATCGGCTATTTCGGCGTGATGGTGGCGATCGGTGTGTGGTCGCACAAGCGCGTCGACAACGTGAGCGACTTCTTCACGGCCGGCGGAAAAATGCCATGGTGGCTCTCCGGCATCTCGCACCACATGTCGGGCTACAGCGCGGTGATGTTCACCGGCTACGCGGGCATCGCCTACACGTACGGCGTCACGTCCTTCATCACCTGGTCGTTCCCGATCGCGCTGGGCATCGCCATCGGCTCCAAGCTGTTCGCGCCGCGCGTCAACCGGCTGCGCTCACGGCTCCATGTGGCGTCCCCGCTCGAGTACTTGAAGAACCGCTACAACCTGAAGACCCAACAGGCGCTCGCCTGGTCCGGGATGCTCCTGAAGATCGTGGACGTGGCCGCGAAGTGGGCGGCGATCGCGACCCTGTTGTCGGTGTTCACAGGCGTGTCCCTGAACCAGGGCATCCTCATCACCGGTGCGATCACGGCCGTCTACTGCACGATCGGCGGCCTGTGGGCGGACGCGCTGACCGAACTCGGCCAGTTCATCATCCAGTTGCTCGCCGGCGTCTCCATGTTCGTGGCCGTCGTACTGAAGTTGAACGACAAGGGCATCAGCTTCCTCGGCGCCTGGGACGAACCGGCGCTCCAGGGCCACGGCAAACCGCTGGTCGGCCCCTACGGCACGGTGTTCCTGCTCGCGTTCCTGTTCATCAAGCTCTTCGAGTACAACGGCGGCATGCTCAACCAGGCCCAGCGCTACATGGCCACCAAGAGCCCCCACGAGGCCGAGCGTTCGGCCCGGCTGTCGGCGGCGCTGTGGCTGATCTGGCCCACGGTCCTGTTCTTCCCCATGTGGATGTCACCGCTCCTGGTCCACGCGCAGAAGCCGGACGGCTCCGACGCGTACGGTCTGATGACCGAACAGCTGCTCCCACACGGCCTGTTGGGCCTGGTGGTCGTCGGCTTCTTCTCCCACACGATGGCGATGTGCTCGTCCGACGCCAACGCGATCGCGGCCGTCTTCACGCGGGACGTGGCGCCAGTGGTGTCCGCCAAGGCCCGTACGTGGAACGACCGTTCGGGGCTCATCGCGGCCCGCGTGACCACGGTCGTCTTCCTCGGCCTGTCGATGGCGGTGGCGACACAGATCAACTCGCCCACGTTCAAGGACATCATCACGGTCGTCATCAAGTGGGTCGCCGGTCTGATGGGGCCGATCGCGATCCCGATGATGCTGGGTCTGCTGCGGCCGTTCCGCAAGTCCGGTCCTACGGCGGCCCTCACGAGCTGGGCGGCCGGCCTGTTCGCCTTCTGGCTGGTCAACTACCCCATCAACTGGGAGGTCGACGGCGGAGTCCCGCTCCAGTACCAGGTGTCGATCCCCCTCGCCGTGTCCCTGATCCTCTACATCCTCATCGGCTACGTGAAGCCCGAGGACACCCCGGAACGGGACGCGCTGATCGAGAAGATCAACGGCGGCGGGGACGACGACGGAGACGCGGCGGCGGTGGCGGTACCGGCGCAGGCGGATGCGGGCGACGACGTGGTGGGCAGCCAGCCGTAGCCGTGGCTACGCCCCGCGCGGATACCGGGCGATCCAGCCGGGGGCGGATCCGGCCGGCCCGTGCAACGCGGGCCCCTGGGTCATCTCCACGGCGAAGTCGTCCGCGAGAACGAGCAACGTGGGACGGCCCTCCAGTTCGGCCAGCCAGGCCGGCGGGAGGGCCGTCTCGCCGTGCAACGCCCCGAGCAGCCCACCGGTGAGCGCCCCGGCGGTACCGGAGGGCCCACCGTGATTCACGGCGAGACACAGCCCATGCCGTACGTCCTCACCGACAAGCGCGCAGTAGACGGCACCCGCGAGCACCCCTTCCGCGCTGCCTTCCCCCACGAGTTCCTCGACCCGTGTGGAGGTGGGCATTCCCTGCCGTACGGCGCCGAGGGCGCGCTGCAGCGCGACGGAGACAGGCTGATGCCCGGGCCGAGCGGCCAGCAGGGCGAGCGCCCGCTGCACGGCGGCGTCGAGGCTCTCCCCGCGGGCGAGCCCGTGCACGATGACGGCGTAGGCGCCGGCGGAGAGATACCCCATCGGATGCCCATGGGTCTGAGCGGCACACTCCACGGCGAGCTGCATCACCAACTGCGGCTCCCACCCCACAAGCAACCCGAAGGGCGCGGAACGGGCGGTGGCCTCGCCCCCCGCCTCACCGGGATTCTTGGGCGCGTCGAGCGTCCCCATCCGCTCGTCCCCAAACCCCAGCAAACAGGCCCGAGTTGGATCGCGTCGCGCGTAGAGCCACTCCTCGCGCGCGAGCCACCCGTCGTCCTTGCGCCGCTCGTCGGGCCCCCAGTCGTGCTGGGTGGCGGCCCACCGCAGATAGGCCCGATGCAGATCGGTGGGCGGATGCCAGGCCCCGGTGTCCCGCCGAACCTGCGCCCGGATCAGCCCATCGACGGTGAAAAGGCTGAGCTGCGTGAGATGAGTGACGGCCCCACGCCGCCCGTACCCGAAGCCGAGATCCACGACGCCCTCCGCGCCGTAGGCCTCCCGGATCTCGTCGATCGCCAACAGGTCGACGGGCGCGCCGAGCGCGTCCCCCACGGCGGCCCCGAGCAGCGTCCCCCGCACCCGACTCCGAAAATCCTGCTGCTCGACCCGCCCCCAGACGGCCCCGATTGCCGTACTCACCACGACCTCCTCGGGGCTCCGTCCGTACGTACGAGTCAGCTCAGCACTGTAATCGAACGGGGACGGTGGGTTGAGGGGTGGCTCGGTATGCGGGGAGTTGGGCCGGTGCGAGGGGCGCGTTCGCGCCTCGCCGGCACGCCGCCTCGGCTCAGCGGCCAACCCCGGTCGGGGGGTCGCTGGAAGCTGGGGGCAAAACTAACCATTGTCTGCCCCAATAACCGGTTAGAAATAACCCCAGCCCGCGGACCTGGGCACCCTACTGGTGCCCCTACTGGTGCGTGCCTCTCGTCGACATGAGCGGTGAGCATCCCCCGTGCGTGGGGAAGGAAACTGTCATGGCCACCCCCACATCGCGCAACGCGGCAACCCTCGCCGCCACCCTCCTCACCGCCACCGTCGCCCTCTACATCGCCCTCGTCGCCTTCGGGAACATCACCGACTTCGGGACCAACCAGCAGTTCGTGCGGCATGTGTTGGCCATGGACACGACGTTCAAGGACGACGATCTGATGTGGCGGGCGGTGACCAGCAAGGGGCTGCAGGACGCGGCCTATGTCGTGATCATCGCGTGGGAGACGCTTGCCGCGCTCGTGCTCGGTTGTGGGACCTGGTTGTGGGTCCGGCGTGATGACGAGCGGGCCCGGCGGTTCTCCACGTACGGGCTGCTCATGCTCATGGTGTTGTTCGGGGCCGGGTTCATCGCGATCGGCGGTGAGTGGTTCTCGATGTGGCAGTCGAAGGACTGGAACGGGCTGGAGGCGGCGACAAGGGTGTTCCTGCTCAGCGGGGTCGTGCTGGTCGTGGTGCAGCTGACGGGGGACCGGTCCGCTACTTGACGACGATCACCTTCGTGCTCGTCGTCCCGAACGTCCACAGCGCCGCCCCGTCCGCCTTGCCCATCCGTACGCCGCCCGTCTCCTTGCCCGCCGCCGGCGGGGGCGAGGAGCCGTCCACCGCGTTGGAGAAGGCGATGTTGAGGCCGGACTTGGTGGCGAAGTAGACGATGTTCTCGATCTGGACGCCGTCGGAGCCCGTCGTGGCGTCCTTGCGGACCGACACCGTGTACGTGCCCGGGTCCGGGCTCACCGTGCCCGGCCAGACAGCGAACGTACGGCTCGCCTTGTCGCTCGCGTCGACCAGCCAGACCCGCTTCTGGCCGACGGCGTAGACGATGCGCCGCCCGGCCCCGGAGGCGGCCGGTACCGCGGCGGTCGTCGCGTGCGGCTTCGGGGACGTGGACGCGTGCGCGGACGCCGAGGCGCTCGGGCGGGCGGCGGAGGCCTTCGGGTGCGGCCCCTTGTCGGCCTGGACGGCCAGGACCGTGACCGCGGCGATCGCTCCCACCGTCAGACCGGTCACCCAGACCTTGGAGGCAGGCACGGGCACGCATCTCCTCAGCTACTCACAGCCCCCACATCCCGATCGAACAGGGGTCGGATCATCGTACCGGCCCCCCATCACGATGCCCGCCGCCTCCGCCCGCGCCGCCTCCTCAGTCCAGCACCGGCAACAGCTCCGGCAGATGCCCGTCCGACACCGCAGCCGCCCGCTGCCGCTCCTCCGACACCTCCCCGTACAGCGTGGTGCGCGGTCGTGCCGGCCGGCCCGCCAGCTCCGCTACGGCGACCAGGTCCCGCACCGACTTGTACGAGCCGTACGACGAACCCGCCATCCGCGAGATCGTCTCCTCCATCAGCGTGCCGCCGAGGTCGTTCGCACCGGAGCGCAGCATCTCCGCCGCGCCCTCCGTGCCCAACTTCACCCAGCTCGTCTGGATGTTGGGGATCCAGGGGTGGAGGAGCAGCCTCGCCATCGCCACCACCGCCCGGTTGTCCCGCATCGTCGGGCCGGGCCTCGCGATCCCCGCCAGGTACACCGGTGCGTTGGTGTGGATGAACGGCAGTGTCACGAACTCCGTGAAGCCGCCCGTCTGTTGCTGGATCCCGGCGAGGGTCCGCAGGTGGCCCAGCCAGTGCCTCGGCTGGTCCACGTGGCCGTACATCATCGTCGACGAGGAACGGATGCCCAACTCGTGTGCCGTCGTGACGACTTCGATCCATGTCGCCGTCGGCAGCTTGCCCTTCGTCAGGACCCACCGCACCTCGTCGTCGAGGATCTCCGCCGCCGTACCGGGGATGGTGTCGAGTCCCGCCTCCTTCGCCGCCGTCAGCCACTCGCGGATCGAAAGGCCGGTGCGCGTAGCGCCGTTGACGACCTCCATGGGGGAGAACGCGTGGACGTGCATTCCGGGAACGCGTTCCTTCACCGCTTTCGCGATGTCGAAATACGCCGTGCCGGGCAGGTCGGGGTGGATACCGCCTTGCATACAGACCTCAACTGCCCCGACCTCCCAGGCCTGTTGGGCTCGGTCCGCCACCTGGTCCAACGACAGCGTGTACGCGTCCGCGTCCGTACGGCGCTGCGCGAAGGCGCAGAAACGGCAGCCCGTGTAGCAGACGTTGGTGAAGTTGATGTTCCTCGTGACGATGTATGTCACCTCGTCCCCTACCACCGACTTCCGCACGTCGTCCGCGATCCGCGTCAGCGCGTCCAGCGCCGGGCCGTCCGCGTGCAGCAGCGCGAGCGCCTCCGCGTCGGTGAGGCGAGTGGGGTCGTCGCCCGCCGTCGCCAGTGCCTGCCGTACGTCCGTGTCGATGCGCTCGGGGACCATGCCGGGCGCCGCCGCCTCGCGCAGGGCTCCCCAGTCGCCGTAGACCTCGTCGAAGTCGTCACGACGGTCGGACGTACGGCCCTTCGTGTCGATCGTGGAGTGGAGATCCGTACGGCCGGACGACACGAAGGCCTCTTCCGGTTCCTGCCACGCGTGGCCCTCCACCTTCGCGTCCTCACGCGCCAGTCCCGTCTCCGGGTCCGCCAGGGCCCGTACGTGCGGCAGCAGGCGCGGGTCCAGCCACGGTTCGCCGCGGCCCACGAACTCCGGGTACACGCAGAGGCGTTCGCGCAGCTCGAAGCCCGCCTCCGCCGACTGTTCCCGCAGCAACTCGATCTGGGGCCAAGGGCGTTCGGGGTTCACGTGGTCGATGGTGAGCGGCGAGACCCCGCCCCAGTCGTCGATGCCCGCGCCGATCAGGCGCTTGTACTCCGAGTCGACGAGGTTCGGCGGGGCCTGGAGGCAGGCCGACGGGCCCATGATGTGCCGGGCCACCGCGACCGTCGCCACCAGCTCGTCCAGCTCCGCGTCCGGCATGCCGCGCATCGCGGTGTCCGGCTTGGCGCGGAAGTTCTGGATGATGAGTTCCTGGATGCCGTGGTACGACCGCGACACCTTCCGCAGCGCGAAGAGCGAGTCCGCGCGCTCCTCGTACGTCTCGCCGATCCCGATCAGGATGCCGGACGTGAAGGGGACCGAGGACCGGCCCGCGTCCTCCAGGACGCGCAGGCGTACGGCGGGTTCCTTGTCCGGGGAGCCGTAGTGCGGGCCGCCCGGCTCGGACCAGAGCCTCTCAGCTGTCGTTTCGAGCATCATGCCCATGGACGGGGCCACCGGCTTCAGCCGCTGGAAGTCCGTCCATGTCATGACACCCGGGTTGAGGTGCGGCAGCAGGCCCGTCTCCTCCAGGATGCGGATGGAGATGGCGCGGACGTAGGCGATCGTGTCGTCGTAGCCGTGCGCGTCGAGCCACTCGCGGGCCTCCGGCCAGCGGTCCTCGGGCTTGTCGCCGAGGGTGATCAGGGCTTCCTTGCAGCCGAGTTCGGCGCCCTTGCGCGCGATGTCGAGGACCTCGTCGGGGGACATGAACATCCCGTGGCCGGCGCGGCGGAGCTTGCCGGGGACGGTGACGAAGGTGCAGTAGTGGCACTTGTCGCGGCAGAGGCGGGTGAGGGGGATGAAGACGCTCTTCGAGTACGTGATCACGCCGGGGCGGCCCGCCGCCTCCAGGCCCGCGTCGCGCACCCGGGCGGCGGACGCGGTGAGGTCGTCGAGGGCCTCGCCGCGGGCCTGGAGCAGCACCGCCGCTTCCGTCACGTCGAGGGCGACGCCGTCACGGGCGCGTTTGAGGGCGCGACGCATGGAGTTCTCGGTCGGGCCGGTTCCGGAGCTCGCGGGAGTCGTCATCCTTCGAGCATACGATCGGCGTGATCAGGCCAAAGAGGGGCGCCCGATTCGTTCCGGCCGGGCAGGTCGTTACACGGTGTCACTGGCAGCGGGGCGCTCCGCTGGAAACGCCGTAGTGAACCTGCGGGCCGGTGGGGGCTTGTCGCGCCCGCGCGGCGGTAGCCGCACATGGAACACAGTCCCGCGCCGGCAAGCCCGCCCCGACTCCGGCCCCGGCGGACGCCGGTTTCCCGACACCCGCCGATTCCCTTTCCTTGCACAGGAGTTCACAGCCGACTATCAGAGTCGTACGGGTCACCACCGCTCACCTCCGCACCGTCCCTGTCACTCACGACACCCCGGGAGCAGCAGCATGTGCGACGACGACCACGGCACCGGCGATCACGACTTCGGGATGAACAGACGCGCGCTGATCGTGACGGGCGCCACCGCCGCGCTTACGTTGGGAAGCGTGACCTTCGCGAGCGGTGCGACGACCCCGGCAAGCGGCGCCCAGGAGACGCGGACGGTACGGGGCACGCTCCCGACCGGTTCGCCCGACTATGTGTACGTGCCTGTCGAGGTCCCCACAGGGGTCAACGAGATCAAGGTGGCCTACACGTACGACAAGCCGTCAGTCCCGGCCGGCACCCAAGGCAACGCCCTCGACATCGGCATCTTCGACCAGCACGGCACGGACCTGGGCGGCCGGGGTTTCCGGGGCTGGTCGGGCGGGGCCCGCACCGAGTTCTTCCTCCGGGTGGACGACGCGACGCCCGGCTACCTCCCCGGCCCCGTGCGCGCCGGCACCTGGCACATCGCGCTGGGCCCGTACACGGTGTCCCCGCAGGGACTGTCGTACGAGCTCACGATCACGCTCACCTACGGCGAACCGGGCGTCGCCCCGCGGCCGGTGTACCCGCCGGAGCGGGCGAAGGGGCGCGGGCGGGCCTGGTACCGGGGTGACTGCCACCTGCACTCCTGGTACTCGGACGGGCGCCGCACCCCCGCCGAGATCGCGGCGCTGGCGCGTGCGGCGGGCCTGGACTTCATCAACACGTCGGACCACAACACCCAGTCCTCGCATCCTCATTGGGCCTCGGAGGCGGGCGACGACCTGCTGATCCTGCTCGGCGAGGAAGTCACCACGCGCAACGGCCACGTCGTCGCCCTCGGCACTGAGCCCGGCACCTTCATCGACTGGCGTTACCGGGCGCGCGACAACCGCTTCGGAAAGTTCGCCCGCGAGATCCGGCGGGCCGGCGGCCTGGTGGTCCCCGCCCATCCGCACGCCACCTGCATCGGCTGCGCCTGGAAGTTCGGCTTCGGCGAGGCGGACGCCGTCGAGGTGTGGAACGGCCCCTACACGCCCGACGACGAGGTCGCCCTGGCCTCCTGGGACGCGACGCTGGTGGCGTCCGTGCGGGAGAGCCGGGAGTGGCTCCCGGCGATGGGCAACAGCGACGCCCACCGCGACCCGGACGCGATCGGCCTGCCCCAAACCGTCGTCCTGGCCGACGACTTGACGAGGGAGGCGATCCAGGACGGCCTCCGCGCGGGGCACTCCTACGTCGCCGAGTCCAAGAACCTCTCCCTCACCTTCACCGCGTCCGGCGGCCGGGCCGAACACGCGGGAATCGGCGAGCGGTTGAGGGTCGATGCGGACACCCCGGTCACGCTACGACTGGAGGCCACGGGCGCCCCCCGCTGCACCGTCCGCTTCGTGACCGACCAGGGGGTCCTGTTCACCAGCGATCCGCTGCCGGTGGGCGGGGCGGGCAGCGTGGAGTGGCACACGACGGCGTCCTACGCGGCGTACGTACGGGCCGAGTTGAGGCACGAGACGGCGGCGGGACCGGTACCGGGGGCGCTGGCCGCGTTCACGAATCCGATCTTCCTGGGCGCGGGCGGCAAGTGATCGTCCCGGCTGCCCAGGACCTGTCGTCGCTCAGGTCGACGACGATCGCCGCGTGGTCGGTCGGCCACACCCCGTCGACCGGCCCGTCCCCCGCCCGCCGTACGCCCCGCACGTGGCCGAGCCCACCTTTCCCGGTCGGCGCGACGAAGACGTAGTCGATACGGACACTGGGACCGAACGTGCCCGCGACATAGGGATTCGCGAGATCCCAGGTGGCCGAAGGCGCCCCCGGATCGGCGAAGTCCCAGGCGTCGATGAGGACTTGACCACCCACGGGCGGCGCGGTCTTGTACCCGCCGAACAACCGCACCTCGTCCGAGTCGGGCCAGGCGTTGAAGTCGCCGGTGACGACGGGCGGGAAGGGCCCGTCGCCACGGTGCTCGGCGACGAACTCCGCGAGCGCGGTGACCTGTTGGCACCGTACGGCCGAGGCGTCGGTGGCGGAGGAGAGGTGGACGGTGAAGAAGGGGACGCGGTGCCCCGGCGCGTCCAGCCCCGCGTACAGCGCGAGCCGGCCGCCGTCACCGTCCCCGGGCGGCAGCGGCAGTACGGCCCGCTCGGCGACGGGCCAGCGGCTGAGGACGGCGTTGCCGATACCGACGGTGGGGTCGCCGAGCCGCCGCTGCCAGAACCCGGGGTCGTGGGAGGCTCCCCAGGTCCAGTGCATCCCGAGTTCCCCGGCGAGCCACGCGGCGAGGTTCTCACCGCCGGCTCCCCCGGTGTCCCACACTTCCTGCAACCCGACGACATCGGGCCGCAGTTCACGCAACACGGCGAGAATCGCCTTCTGCCGGGCCTCCCAGGGCCCGTACCGCCACCACAGGTTCCACGTCACGACGCGCACGGGATCATTGAAGTCCACGGACACACCCAGCCGACAGGAGATCCGGAAACCGATGCCGAGCACCCCCGAGTCCAAGTACCGCAATGTCACGAGATTCCAGCGCCTGCTGAACTCGGTCACGCGCCACCTGCCCACCCAGACCGTCCTGGAGACCACCGGCCGCGTCTCCGGCGAGCCACGCCGCACCCCGCTCGGCGGCCGCCGCGTCGGCGACACCTTCTGGCTGGTCTCGGAGTTCGGCGAACTCTCCCAGTACGTCCGCAACATCAAGGCGAATCCGGAGGTACGGGTCCGCATCATGGGCCGCTGGCACACCGGCACGGCCCACCTGCTCCCCGACGACGACCCCCAGACCCGCCTGCGCACCCTGCCCCGCTTCAACAGCACGGCGGTGAAGGCGATGGGGTCGAGCCTGCTGACGGTGCGGGTGGATCTGCGGGACTGAGCCTGCTTGTTGGACGGGACTGAGCCTACTTTTTTAGGGAGCAAGAGCGAGGGGGGAGGCCCTCACCCCGGCCACACGATCGCCTGCACCTCGCTGTACGCGTGCAGCGCGTACGACCCCACGTCCCGTCCGACCCCGCTCTTCTTGAAGCCCCCGAACGGCGCCTCCATGTTGCGCCCCACGGTGTTGACCCCCACCCCGCCGGCCCGCAGCAGCCGGGCCACCCGGAACGCCCGGGCCACGTCTCCCGACCACACGTAGTCGATGAGGCCGTAGTCGCTGTCGTTGGCGAGGGCCACCCCTTCCTCCTCGTCGTCGAAGGGGACGACCACGACGACAGGCCCGAAGATCTCCTCGCGGACGACCCTCATCTCAGCGGTGCAGTCGGCCAGGACGGTGGGGGTGACGAGGAACCCCGGTCCGTCGGAGGGTCGTTCACCGCCCGCGACCACCACCGCGCCCTCCTTCCGGCCCAGTTCGACGTACGACTCGACACGCTCCCGGTGTGCCGCCGAGATCACCGGCCCGACCACCGTGTCCGGCGAGCGCGGGTCGCCGACCTTCAACCGACCTGCGTAAGCGCCCAGTTGGTCAACCAGGCGGTCGTACACGCCGCGCTGCGCCAGCACCCGCGTAGGCGCCGTACAGATCTGCCCGCTGTAGAAGGAGAACGTCGTACCGATCCCGGACACGGCGGAGGCGAGATC
This sequence comes from Streptomyces sp. NPDC058469, assembly GCF_042721125.1. NCBI lineage: Bacteria > Bacillati > Actinomycetota > Actinomycetes > Kitasatosporales > Streptomycetaceae > Streptomyces > Streptomyces sp. NPDC058469. The sequence continues at coordinate 15,026 of NZ_JBHXME010000133.1, read as the reverse complement.
CGCGTCGTCGAAGACGACAGCCGCGCCCTTCCCGCCCAGCTCCATCAACTGCCGTTTCATCCCCCGCCCGCACACCTCGGCGATCCGCTGCCCGACAGCCGTGGAACCGGTGAAGCTGACCATGTCGACGTCACCGGACTCCACCGCCGCCTCGCCGACCTCCACCGAACGCCCGTTGACCACGTTCACGACCCCGCGCGGCACCCCGGCCGCCTCCAGCGCCTCCGCCATGCGGTAGACGGACAGCGGGTCCTGCGGGGCCGGTTTCACGACTACCGTGTTGCCCATGGCGAGGGCGGGGGCGATCTTGCCGGCGGGGTTCGCCCAGGGGTTGTTGTACGACGTGATGCAGGCGACGACGCCGACCGGCTGCCGTACGGCGAGCGCGCCCATCACGGCCGCCCGCCCGAACGGACCCGCCTCGTTGACCTGCGGCGCGATCGCCCACTCGGCCGGTTCGACGGTCGCGTACCGCCGGAACCGGGCTGCGGCCACGCCCACTTGCATGCCCCGTGCGGTCCCGGTCGTGGCGCCGGTCTCCGCCTGGGCGAGTTCGGCGTACGACACGAGCCCGCCGCGGATGATGTCCGCCGCCCGGCCGAGAACCGCCGCGCGCTCCTCGGCCGGCGTACGCGACCACGGCCCGAACGCCTCCCGGGCAGCGGCGGCGGCGGCGAACACCTGCCCCCGCGAGGCCTCCGGCGCCCACCCCACGGTCTCCTCGGTCGCCGGATCGACCACGGCGTAGTGCCCACCGTCCGGCTCGACCCACTCCCCGCCGACGAACAACCGCTGGCCGTCCGCCACTTGGGAACTCACTTCGTGCTCACCGTCCTGGTGTCCCGCCCCGACCGCAGCACCCGCCCCGGCACGGACCCGCTCACCACGTCGTCCCGGATGGCCTCAACTCCGTTGACCCACACGGCCCGTATCCCGATCGCCTTGGAGTCGAGGCGCGGACTGTCGCCCGGCAGGTCGTGCACCAGGGTGGCCTTGCCGGCGTCGATCCGTTCCGGGTCGAAGAGCACCAGGTCCGCATGCCAGCCCTCCCGCAACTGCCCCCGCTCCCGCAGCCCGAACAGCCGAGCCGGATCATCGGTCAGCATCTTCACCGCCTGCTCCAGCCCCACCAACTTCCGCCCACGCAAGCAGTCCCCGATGAACCGAGTCGTGTACGGCGCCCCGCACATCCGGTCCAGATGCGCCCCCGCGTCGGACCCGCCGAGCAGCACGTCCTCGTGCTGCCAGGTCTCGGCGCGCAGCGCCCAGGAGGCGGGATCGTTGTCGGAGGGCATCGGCCACAGCACCGTCCGCAACTCATCGGCCGCACAGATCTCGACCAGACACTCGAAGGCCTCCTGGCCACGCTCGGCCGCGATGTCCTTCACTACCCGCCCGGTCAGCCCCTCGTTGGCCGCGCTGTACGTATCGCCGATCACATACCGCCCGAAGTTCGCGAGCCGCCGGAAGACGCCCGCCTCCTTGCTGTTGGCATTCCGCAGCATCTCGGCGCGTACATCCGGCTCCCGCAGCCTGGCGATCCGCTCCGGCACGGGCAGGCTCAGGATCGGCCCCCACCCGGGGATCAGGTTCAGCGCGCAGAAGGTGCCGAGGGACATGTTCATCGGCGTGAGGATCGGCATGGTCAGCGCGACGACCCGCCCGCCGGCCTTCCGCGCCCGCTCACTCGCGAACAGTTGCCGGGGCACGCGCTCAGGAACGGAGGCGTCGACCGTCAGCACGTTCCAGTTCAACGGCCGCCCGGCGACCGCGCTCATCTCGACGAACAGATCGATCTCCGCGTCACTGAACTGATCCAGACACCCGGCGACGATCGCCTCGATCTGCGTACCCTCGTGCTCGCCAACAGCCCTGGAGAGTGCGACCAGTTCGGCGGGCAGCGCATGCCGAGAGGCGACCGGCTTGCCGTCACCGTCCGAGTGAGTCGTGGACTGGGTGGTGGAGAACCCCCACGCCCCGGCGTCCATCGCCTCGTGGAACAACCGCAACATCTCCGCGAGTTGCTCCTCACTCGGCTGCCCACCGACGGCATCCGCCCCCATCACATACCGCCGCAACGCACAATGCCCCACCATGAACCCCGCGTTGACAGCGATCCGCCCTTCGAGAGCGTCCAGGTAGTCGCCGAAGGACTGCCAACTCCAAGGCGCGCCTTCCTCCAGCGCCACCAGAGACATGCCCTCGACCTTGGACATCATCCGGCGCGTGTAGTCGGCATCGGCGGGACGGCCCGGATTCAACGGGGCAAGCGTGAACCCACAGTTGCCGGCCGCCACAGTCGTCACCCCGTGGTTGAGAGAGGGCGTGGCATACGGGTCCCAGAAGAGCTGGGCGTCGTAGTGGGTGTGGGGGTCGACGAACCCGGGCGCGAGAACAAGTCCGTGCGCGTCCTCGCCGGTACGGGACTCCTCAACCACCGTACCGATGACGGCGATACGACCGTCCCGTATCCCGACGTCGGCGACAAAGCCGGGCGCCCCCGTCCCGTCGACGACGGTCGCGCCTTTGATGACGTGATCGAGCACGAGGCTCGCCTCCTCAACTCCGGTACGTGTAGCGCCCCTTCAGGGGCGCGGGGAACTGCGCGACCAGCCACAACGCACCCGCACCCCGAAACGAGACCTCAAGCCGCCTGACGGAACCGCGTAGTCCGGTGCACAGGATCCGTGTCGATCTTCGGAACCACATGCTCCCCGATCAACCGAATCGTCTGCAACGTCTCCTCCTTCGGCACCCCCACCGGCAACCCGAAGCTCAACTGATCCGCCCCGGCCTGCTCCCACCGCTTGCACTGAGTGAGCACCTCGTCCGGATCCCCACAGATCAACAGCTCTTCTTCCACGAGGAGTTCGACGAACTCCGGCGTGTACTCGGGCAGGGTCTCCGGCCACACCGGGAACCCCTCAGGCCGAGGAAACGTGTCGTGGTACCGGAACACCAGCGAGGGCAGATAGTGCAGCCCCCCACTCGTGGCGATACGGATCGCCTCGTCATGAGTCGGCGCGCAGATCGCCGTCGTAGTCACCATGACGTTGTCGTTGACGAACGCCCCGACCGGCTCGGCGTTCACGATCGCCGTCTTGTACTGCTCCAGCACCCACTCCATGTCGGACACCTTCTGGATGCTGAACCCCAGCACCCCCAGCCCCTTGCGCGCGGCCATGGCGTACGACGGAGGCGACCCGGCGGCGTACCACATCGCGGGGTGCGCCTTGCCGTACGGCTTGGGGAGGATCTTGCGCGGCGGCAACTGCCAGTGTTTGCCCTGGAAGCCGACGTACTCGTCCTGGAGCCACATCTTGGGGAACTCGGCGATGGTCTCTTCCCAGATCTCCTTGGTGTAGTTCATGTCGGTCACGCCCGGTATGAACCCGAGGATCTCGTGCGAGCCCGCGCCGCGCCCGCTCCCGAACTCGAAGCGGTTGTTGGAGAGATGGTCGAGCATGGCGACCTTCTCGGCGACCTTCACCGGGTGGTTGACCTGGGCGAGGGGGTTGAAGATGCCCGACCCGAGGTGGATGCGTTCGGTCGCGTGGGCGAGATAGCCGAGGAAGACGTCGTTCGCCGAGAGGTGCGAGTACTCCTCCAGGAAGTGGTGCTCGGACGCCCAGGCGTACTTGAAGCCGGACTTGTCCGCCTGGATGACGTACTCGGTCTCCTCCATCAGCGCCTTGTGCTCGGCCAGCGGGTCCGTCTCGGCTCGCTTGCCCACGTATCCCTGTACAAAGAGCCCGAATTCCAAGGAGGTTCACCGTCCCCAATAGTTTCTGACGCTTCGTCAGATTCGCGATCTGCCGCCGACTGTGGCACCGGCCGCATGGATGGTCAAGAGCTGACGTACGGTCAGATGAGGCAGACGTACGGTCAGAAGACGGAGACGCCGGCCAGCCAGCCGCCGTCGATCACGAAGGGCTGCCCGGTGATGTAGGACGAGTCCTCGGAGGTCAGGAAGAGCGCGAGGCGGGCCACTTCCTCCGGCTTCCCGATCCGGCCGAGCGGTACGAGCTTGCGGTACAACTCGTCGAGAGCCCTGGACATCTCCTCGACATCCGCGTCCGGGTCCAGCTGAGCCGGATTGGACATCGCGGTGTCGATGGCGCCCGGGCACATCGCGTTGACCCGGATGCGCCGGTCCGCGAGTTCGAGGGCGGCGACGCGGGTGAGCCCGAGGATGGCGTGCTTGGTGGCCGCGTACGCGCCGACGGCCGCCATCCCCGTCACCGCCGTGTACGAGGCCGTGTTGACGATCGTGCCGCCGTCCTCCATCGCCGCCGCCACGGTCTTGATCCCGAGGAAGCAGCCGACCTGGTTCACCCGCACGACCTGCATGAACTCTTCCAGGGGCGTGTCCACCAGGGAGTTGAACCGCAGGATCCCCGCGTTGTTGACCAGCCCGTCGATCCGCCCGTACACCTCCTTGGCGGCCCCCACGGCGGCGCTCCAGTCCGCCTCCTCACCGACGTCGAGATGGACATAGGACGCGCCCAACTCCTTTGCCAGCGCCTCCCCTTGCTCATCCAGCACATCGGCTACGACGACCTTCGCGCCCTCGGCCGCGAACAGCCGTGCCTCCTGCTCCCCCTGCCCACGCGCCGCTCCGGTGACCAGAACGACGCGCCCGTCCAGCTTGCCCATGCGGGCCTCCTCGGGATCGGTGGATGCGGGTCATCGTAGCGTCGTACCTGACGGAGCGTCAGATGGAGTGGGAGGCCTTGCACAAGCACACTTCGAGTGCTCAAGCACACGTCAAGTGACCGCGGAGCAGGGACATTTGACTCTGTCCATACCTCGGCTCGGCTCCAAGAATGCCGGGTATGGCAAAGAGGAGATTGCGCAACAGGAAAGTCAGGTACGTGGCGATCGGCGCGGCACTCGCCACCGGCGGGGTCGTCGTCGCCCTGCTGCCGTCGGCGAACGCGGCCGACGCGAAGACGCCGGACCAGATCATGACCATGTGCGAGAGGTCCGCGGTGGTCAATGGCGAACAGCGGTCCGTGGAGGATTTCGGCGGCGCCTTCGCGGACGGTTTCCAGGCCGACAACTGCGACTACGTGGAGACGAATTTCGAGACCTTCGACGGACCCACCGAAAAGGCGTCCATCGACTTCCCCAACTGCGAGCCGAACGCCACCGATCCGGCCAAGGTGTCCATCACCTGGTCCTCGACCTCGGCCCAGGGACAGGGAAAGTACGTCTCCACCCAACAGGGCGCCGCAGGCGGCCTCTTCGGATTCCTGAGCGGGTCCTGGACCAAGCACAAGGGCACCCTCGACATGACCGTGAAGTCGGCGACGGCCGGGGACACGGAAGCGCGGGACGTGCCGGTCGGCAAGGTGCTCCACATGGAGTTCACGCCGAAGCTGCAGCGCATGACCGGCGAATGGCGGGTGCGTGTCGACGCCCGGGAGCAGACCACCGTCCTGCCCGCCAGCCCGGAGCAGAACTTCGTGGCCCCGGACGTCGTCGAGGGACCCGTCATCCTGCCCGGCGCCGCAGGTGCTCCCGGTGTCGTGGACGGCACCTCCAAGGCGGTCCTGGAGGACTGCTGAGCAACCCGACGGTCGTCAAGTAACCCCAGTTCACAGCTACTTCAGCTCACCTCACCCCCTCTGGAGACACCCATGACCCGGACCGGCCGCACGAGAAGCCACCGGAGCAAGAAGAAGCGCATCACCCTGGCCCTGGCCCCGGTGGCGGCGCTCGCGGTGATCGTCCCGCTGATGAACCAGGCGAATGCCGCCACCCCGTCCGAAGTGAGCGCCGACTGTTCCGCGGACTCCGACAAGCTGGCCGACTGCGAGTTCGTCGACGTCCAGTTCAAGGCGAACAGCCTCGGGCCCAACGAACGCGTCTCCCCGGTGTCCGACAACTGCGGTTCCACCAGCACCGCGTCGAAGACCTTCAATGTCAGCACATCGGTGACGAGAACCCTTCAGGTGGAGGAGGGAACCGTCACCGAGGCCGGTACGAAACTCGGCGACTCGCTCTTCGAAATCGGCCTGGAATTCAGTACGTCGACCATCAACATCACGCGTGACGACAAGACGACCACCCTCGCCTTCAGCCGGACGGACACCGTGCAGCCGGACAGCACCGCCTTCTTCATGTGGTCCGCCAAGCGCACCGATGTCAGCGGATTCCTGAAGGCCACGTACAAAGAGGCGCAGGACGGTCAGACGGTGTTCTTCGCGCCGAGCGAGGGAGCAGCTACTGTGCACGTCTTCTATCCGCAGATCCTGAACAACGGAACGCCCGACGGGCGCCTTTGGCTGCGGAACGTGAAATGCGCAACCACAGCGGCCGACACGGTCCCGAACTCCACGAAGGCCCTCCAGTCCGAAGAGGCCGGATTCGGTGAGGGCGGTGCCAATGTCACCGACGTCGAAATACCGCTGACGGAGGTCCCGGCGCCCTGATCCTCGCCAATCCCCGGAAAGGGATTCCGGCCGGTGTTCCCAGATGGTTCTCAGGTGCGAAGCACGGGCGTGGCTCCCAGCCACCGCAGGACCGCGTCCGTGCCGCTCCTGGCGTCCAACTTGGCATAGATGTTGCTGAGGTTGTTGCGGACGGTCTTCTCGCTCAGCCGTAATCGCTGCCCGATCCGCTGCGCGCCCAGGCCGGTCGACAGCAGCTCCATGATCTGCTGCTCGCGCGGCGAGAGCAGCGCGCGCAGCCGCTCCATCGCGTCGTCGGTCGCGGCCATCCGCTGCGCCCCCTCACGCAGGGCGGCGGTCGCCGACGGAGAGACGTAGGTGTGCCCGACGGTGGCCGCCACCATCGCCGAGGACATCATCTGGGGGCAGTGGTCGTCCTCGACCAGATAGCCCGCTCCGGCCCGGAACACCTCGACCACCGCTTCGGTGTCCCGGCGCGGACTGACCACGACCGCCGGGACACCCCGGGTGCGGAGAACCTCCAGCAGCCCCGAAAAGGACACGGCCGGGTCCTCGCAGTGCAGCACGACGACGTCCGCCGCGGTCTCCGCCAACCCCTGGTAGGGCGGGGGACATGCAGCACACGGTCCACGTACGGATCGTCCGGGGGCGGCCAGTCCTCGTGCGGCCAGGTGACCCCGGCGGAGGCCACGGCAACTACGAGTCGTTCGGAGGATCGCACTTCGGGGGTCCTTCCGCCGGAGCCATGACGTCCGTACGTCCGTACATATCCGGCGCGGCGTGACCGTGTTCAAACAGGTTGTGATCAGAGGCGTGTTCAGAGCAGGGGCCCCACCTCGGTCCCGAACCGGCTTATCTGGTCGGTGAGTTCGCCGCGGTCGCGGCAGCGGAACCGCACCTGGATCTGGTCCACGCCCATCGCCCGGTAGGCGCGAAGGGACTCGGCGAGGGCTTCGGGGGCTCCGGTGAGTGTGCGGCGCCCGACCTCCCATCCCGGCTCACCGACGTAGAGCGGCTCGGTGATGGCCCCGAACACGAACGGCCCCTGGATGGTGGCCTCTTCGCGCAGTCGCCGTATCCGCTCGATCTGTGCGGGCAGCCGGTCCCGGGGGTCGCCCTGTGGCAGCCAGCCGTCGCCCTTGAGGGCGGCCCGGCGTACGGCGGCGGGGGACGACCCTCCGACCCAGAGGGGGACGTGTTCCTGCGCGGGGCGGGGCCGCTGCCCGAGGCCCTCGAAGTCGTACAACTTGCCGTGGTGCTCGGGGAATTCGTCCGGGCCGAGGGCGGCGCGGAGGGCGTCCATCGACTCGTCGAGGACGGCCCCGCGGCGGTCGAAGTCGACGCCCAGCGCCTCGAACTCCTCCTGTACGTGCCCGGCGCCGACCCCGAGGATCAGCCGGCCGCCACTGAGGTGGTCGACGGTGGCGTACTGCTTGGCGCTGATCAGCGGGTGCCGCAGGCCGACTACGGCGACATGGCTGAGCAGCCGGACGCGCTCGGTGACGCCCGCGAGGTAGGAGAGGGTGGCGACGGGGTCGTACCAGATCGTGCTCATCGCGGCGGCGAGGCGGCGCGGGACGCCGACGTGGTCGCAGCCCGCGATGTAGTCGAAGCCCGCTCGATCGGCGGCCCTGGCGATCTCGACGAGGTCGCCTGGCCCCGCGTCGGCCTCCCACGCCTCCGCGTAGATGGTGCTCTGCGACTGGACGGGCAGCTGCATCCCGTAGGCGAGGCCGCTCACTTGGGCCCCTCCCACAGGCCGTCCGCCGTCAGGCCCAGCAGCTCGATCGCGTTGCCTCGTACGATCCGCTCGACCACGTCCGGTGCCAGGTGCCCCATCTGCGCCTCGCCGACCTCGCGGGACTTGGGCCAAGTCGAGTCGGAGTGGGGGTAGTCGGTCTCGTAGAGGACGTTCCCGACGCCGATCGAGTCGAGGTTCTTCAGGCCGAACGCGTCGTCGAAGAAGCATCCGTAGACGTGCTCGGTGAAGAGTTCGGACGGCGGGCGGTGCACCTTGTCGGCGACGCCGCCCCAGGCACGGTTCTCCTCCCAGACCACGTCGGCGCGCTCCAGGATGTAGGGGATCCAGCCGATCTGCCCCTCGGCGTACATGACTTTGAGGTCCGGGAAGCGTTCGAACTTGCCGCTCATCAGCCAATCCACCATCGAATAGCAGCAGTTGGCGAAGGTGATCGTCGACCCCACGGCGGGCGGTGCGTCGGCGGAGGTGGAGGGCATACGGCTGCTGGAGCCGATGTGCATGGCGATGACCGTGCCGGTCTCGGCGCAGGCGGCGAGGAACGGGTCCCAGTCGTCGGTGTGGATGGAGGGCAGGCCGAGGTGCGGAGGTATCTCGGAGAAGGCGACGGCGCGGGTGCCGCGGGCCGCGTTGCGGCGGACCTCGGCGGCGGCCAACTCCGGGTCCCAGAGCGGGATCAGGGGGAGGGGTATGAGGCGGCCCTGTGCGTCCGGGCCGCACCACTCCTCCACCATCCAGTCGTTGTAGGCGCGGACGCAGAGCAGCCCGAGTTCGCGGTCGGCGGCCTCGGTGAACGTCTGGCCGCAGAAGCGGGGGAAGGTGGGGAAACAGAGCGCGGACTGGACGTGGTTGACGTCCATGTCGGCGAGCCGGGCCGGGACGTCGTAGGAGCCCGGACGCATCTGCTCGTAAGTGATGACTTCGAGCTTGATCTCGTCCCTGCTGTAGCCGACGGCGGTGTCGAGGCGGGTGAGGGGGCGGTGCAGATCCTCGTAGACCCACCAGTCGCCGATGGGTCCGTCGTCGCCGGGTTCGCCCATGACGGGCTTGAACCGGCCGCCGAGGAACGTCATTTCTTTCAGTGGCGCGCGCACGATCCGAGGGCCGGTGTCCAGGTACTTCTTGGGCAGCCGGTGCTGCCAGACGTCGGCGGGCTCCACGGTGTGGTCGTCGACGGAGATGATCAGCGGGAGGGTCGCCTGGTCGGTGTGTGGGGTGTCCATGGCGCTCACGGTAGCGCCGATCTGACGACCCGTCAGCTAGCTGGATGGGGGTTGGGGATGCTCGGTTGTGTGCGGAACTGTGCGCAGGCCGTGTGAGGGCCTTGTGATATCCCGCGTGGCCACCTGTGAGTGGTACCCCCTAGAGCTGACGCATCCGCCGTGAACAAGGCAAACTGTCGTAGCTAACAGGCTTGCCTAGGGGGAACGGCGATGGACGGTGGACCGCGAGTACCGGAGCAGCGACGCCCGGGCTCCGGCTCGGAGGAGTCGACGGCGCTGCGTTTCAGCGTGCTCGGTCCGGTACGTGCCTGGCGGGGCCCTGTTTCGCTGCCCACGGGCTCGCCGCAGCAACGCGCCCTGCTGGCCGCGCTGTTGCTGCGCGAGGGCCGGACGGCGACCGCCGGCGAGCTGATCGACGCCCTGTGGGGTGACGACCCTCCGTCGCAGGCGCTGGCCGCGGTGCGGACGTACGCGTCCCGGCTGCGCAAGGTGCTGGACGCCGGGGTCCTGGTCAGCGAGTCGGGCGGGTACGCCGTACGGGGGCTGCCCGAGGGCGCGTTGGACGTGGCCGAGGTCCAGGACCTGGCGACCGAGGCGGAGAAGGCGAAGTCGGCGGGTGACCTGTGCCGTGCGCGGGAGCTGCTGGGCCGGGCGCTGGCGCTGTGGGACGGGGAGCCGCTGGCCGGGCTGCCCGGGCCGTACGCGGAGGCGCAGCGCGTCCGCCTGGAGGAGTGGCGGCTCCAACTCCTCGAATCGCGGCTGGACATGGACCTGGAGCAGGGCTGTCACGCGGAGGCGGTCAGCGAACTGACGGCCCTCACCGCGGCCCACCCGCTCCGCGAACGCCTCCGCGAACTGCTGATGCTCGCGCTCTACCGCTCCGGCCGCCAGGCGGAGGCCCTGGCCGTGTACGCGGACACCCGGCGCCTGCTCGCCGACGAGCTGGGCGTGGACCCGCGCCCCGGCCTGCGCGAACTCCAGAACCGCATCCTCCAGGCCGACCCGGGCCTGGCGGAACCCTCCGCACCGGCGGCGGAGACCGTGACGGCACCGGTCCGCCCCCACCAACTCCCGGCGACGGTCCCGGACTTCACCGGACGCGTGTCCTTCGTGTCCGAACTGAGCGACGTCCTGGCCTCGGCCGAGGGCCGCGTGATGGCGGTGTCGGCGCTCGCGGGAATCGGCGGCGTCGGCAAGACGACCCTCGCCGTCCACGTGGCCCACCAGGCCCGATCCACGTTCCCCGACGGCCAGTTGTACGTCGACCTCCAGGGCGCGGGCTCCCGCGCCGCCGAACCGGAGACCGTACTGGGCGCGTTCCTGAGGGCGTTGGGCACCGCGGACTCCGCGATACCGGACTCCCTGGAGGAACGCTCCGCGCTGTACCGGTCGGCGCTGGACGGCCGCCGGGTGCTGGTGCTGCTGGACAACGCGCGGGACGCGGCGCAGGTCAGGCCCCTCCTCCCCGGCATGGAGGGCTGCGCGGCGCTGGTGACGTCCCGTGTGCGGATGGTGGACCTGGCCGGAGCACATCTCATCGACCTCGATGTGATGTCCCCCGAGGAGGCGTTGCAGCTCTTCACGAAGATCGTCGGCGCCGAACGGGTCGCCGCCGAACGGGAGTCCGCCCTCGACGTGGTCGCGGCGTGCGGCTTCCTGCCGCTGGCGATCCGGATCGCGGCATCGCGTCTCGCGGCCCGCCGTACCTGGACGGTCTCGGTCCTCGCCGCCAAACTCGCCGACGAACGGCGCCGGTTGGACGAGCTGCAGGCCGGCGACCTGGCCGTGAAGGCGACCTTCGAGCTGGGCTACGGCCAGTTGGAGCCGGCGCAGAAGCGGGCGTTCCGCCTGCTGGGCCTCGCGGACGGACCGGACATCTCCCTGGCGGCGGCCGCGGCGGTGCTGGACCTTCCGGTGGAGGAGACCGAGGACCTGCTGGAGTCCCTCGTAGACACGTCACTGGTCGAATCGGCGGCTCCCGGCCGGTATCGGTACCACGACCTGGTGCGGCTCTACGCGCGTGCGTGTGCGGAGCGGGACGAGTGGCCGCCGAGCGAACCGGCCGCCGCGCTCTCGCGGTTGCTCGACTTCTACCTGGCCACCGTCTCGGGCGTCTACCTCATCGAACGCCCCGGCGACCGGTTGGTGGACCACCTGGAGCGCGCCGAGTATCCGGGGCTCGTGTTCTCGGACCGGCACACGGCACAGGACTGGCTGTACGCCGAGGCCGTCTCCCTGCTGGCCTGCGTCCGGCAGGCCGCGCGGACGGGGACGCTCCGGCGGGCCGTGGACGTCCTGTGGGCGGCGATCGACCTGGCCGAGTCGGGCACCAACTCCAAGGAGTACGAGGCCATGGCCGCGCTGCTGCGCACCACGGCGCGGGAGGCCGCGGATCCCCGTACGGAGGCACGGGCGCTGACGCTGCTGGCCTTCGTGCACCACATCTCCGGCTCCAGGTTCGACGTGGCGCTCCAAGAGGCCGAGCAGGCAACGGAGTTGGCCACGCAGGTCGACGATCCGCTCACCGGCTGCTGGTCCTCCAACATCAGCGGTGTGGTCGCGCTCTACCAGAACCGGCACGAGGAGGGCGCCGCCCACTTCACCCGCGCCATCGAGAGCTTCCGCGTCCTCGGGGACCGCCCCGGCGAGGCGAGCGCCCTGTGCAACCTCTCGCGCATCCACCTGGCCACCTCCCGTACGGCGAGCGCGGTGGCCCTGGCCCAGCAGGGCACGGCGATGTACGACGACATGGGGCACGATCTGAGGGGCGCCAACGGCCGGTACGCCCTGGGCCTCGCCCTCACGCAGAGCGGGCAGCTGTCCGAGGCGACCGAGTGCCTCAACCAGGCACTTCGGGTGTTCCGTGACAGCCGGCAGCGCCTGTGGGAAGGCATGACCCTGTTCCGGCTCGCCGAACTCGACCTGGCGGCACGCCGCCCCGCCCAGGCCGCGGTCAACGCCGAGGCGGCCCTGACGCTCCTGCGCGGTATCGGCGGCGAGTGGCGGCGGGGCAATGTGCTCACCGTGCTGGGACGCGGCCTCGACGGCATCGGGCAACCCGGCCGCGCCCGGGTGTGCTGGCGTGAGGCCCTCGACCTCTTCGAGACGCTGGGAGCGCCCGAGGCGGACGAGGTCAGGGGCCTGCTGACGCCGACGGCCGCCGCCTGACGCCGACGGACCCGCCTTCTCGGCACGGGCGTTCATCGTTCGTTTATCGCGGTCCGACACTCTCAGCTGTGTCGGGCCGTCGCGTCGGGGGGCAGACGGAACGGCACGTGGCCGGGCATCTATGGTGAACCGGCCTTGAGGATCCGTCCGGCAGTCCTCGGGGGAGTTGCCGGGCGGATCCCGCCCAATCACCGCACGTAACAGGGGAGCCAGTGAGATGAGCGACGACAACAGCACCGACAACGTCCACGCCACGGACGAGCCGACCACCGTGACTCCGGACAACGTGCACGCCACGATCGGGCCCGTCACGGTGAAGAACGTCCACGCCACGGGTGAGCCGATCACCGCGGTGCTCGACGAGGACACCGACGCGTCGACGGACAACGTGCACGCCACGGGCGAGCCTGTCTGACCGACCGCACCGCACGGGGGATCGGCCGCGACGGCCCAGGGGGAGCCGTCGCGGCCGACGTGTGTCCATCAGACAGTCGTGACCTGCACGTCGTACTGCGTCATCCGCTTGTCGCGCGTCACCAGCGTCATACCCTCGGTCTGCGCCTGAGCGATCAGTATGCGGTCGAAGGGGTCGCGGTGATGCGCCGGGAGCCGCCCGGCCCGCACCCCGTGCCCAGCCGTGACGGGCAGGCCGGTGAACTGACTGTCGCGAACCCGTTCGGCCAGGTCTTCCGGACCGTCCAACTTCCCCAGCGACTGTTTGATGGCGATCTCCCACGGGGTCACCGCACTCACGTACACCCCGGGCTCCGTGTCGATGAGATCCTTGATCTCGCCGGAAAGTTCGGGAGAGTCGTCCAGCCACCACAGGACCACGTGCGTGTCGAGCAGCAGTCGCATCAGCGCATCCCGAAGGCGTCGGCGATGTCGTCCGGGAGGGTGTCGAAGTCGTCCGGGATATGGATCTGCCCCCGGAGCGACCCCCGTCCCGACCGCCTCACCTTGGGCCGCAGCGGAACCACCTTGGCCACCGGCTCCCCCGCCTTGCTGATCACGACCTCCTCTCCCGTCGCGACCTGCTCCAGGATGCGGGAGAAGTGCGTCTTGGCCTCATGCACGTTGTACTGCCGGGCTGCTTCCACAACGGCCTCACGATCAGCGGAACCCATGGGTGGACTAAGTGATGGACTAAGCGTAACCCGCCCCCCTGGCCCACACCACACCGTTTCGTTCACCACCCTCTGCGGCACGCCGACCAGGCCTGCTCAGAGCCCCCGCAACTCCCCCTTCACCACCTTCCCGCCAGCGTTCCGAGGCAGCTCCCCCACGAACTCCACCGCCCGCGGCACCTTGTAGTTCGCCATCTCCCGCCGCGCCCAGGCGATCAGGTCGTCGCCGGTCAGCGTGACGTCCGGCCGCCGTACGACGTATGCCTTCCCGACCTCGCCCAGCCGCGCGTCCGGTACGCCGATCACCGCCACGTCCGCGACATCGGGATGGACGCCGAGGAGCTGTTCTATCTCCGCCGGGTACGCGTTGAAGCCGCCGACGATGAACATGTCCTTGATGCGGTCGGTGATCCGGAGATTGCCCTCCCCGTCCAGCACGCCGACGTCGCCCGTGCGCAGCCAGCCGTCCTCCCCCAGGACCTCCGCCGTGGCCGCCGCGTCCTCGTAGTAGCCCCGCATGACGTTGAAGCCGCGGACCAGCACCTCGCCCGGGGTGCCGGGAGGGGCCTCCACCCGGACCTCGGCCCCCGGAATCGCCCGCCCCGACGTCGACGCGATGACCGCCGGATCATCCCCCCGCCGGCACATCGTCACGATGCCGCTGGCCTCCGAGAGGCCGTACGCCGTGAGGACAGTGCCCACTCCCAGCTCGCCCCGCAACCGTTCCACCAGCCGCAACGGCACCACCGCCGCCCCGGTCACCACCAGCCGCAGCGCCGAGAGGTCGTGCGCGTCCCGGGCCGGGTGGTCGAGGAGGGACTGGTGCAGAGTGGGCGGGCCCGGGAGGACCGACACCCGCTCCGCGGCGATGTTCGCCAGCACCGTGTCCACGTTGAACACCGGCTGCGGGATCATCGTCGCGCCCCGCATCAGACAGGCGATCACGCCCGCCTTGTAGCCGAAGGTGTGGAAGAAGGGGTTCACGATCAGGTAGCGGTCGCCCCGGCGCAGACCGGCCAGGTCGCTCCACACCTCGTACGCCCGCAGCGTCTGCGCGTGCGTGATCACCGCACCCTTGGGACGGCCCGTCGTACCCGACGTGAAGATGATGTCCGAGACCGTCGAACCGTCCAACTCCCGTGCCCGCTCCCGCACTTCAGCGTCGCCCACCCCCTCCCCGCCCGCCAGGAAGTCCTTCCAGGTACGGAAGTCGGCGGGCGCGTCGTCCGCCAGCACCACCACCTGCTCCAGCGCCGGCAGTCCGGGCAGGGGACCGTCCCCCGCCCCCCCCCCCGCCGCCCGCCGCAACGACGCGACAGATGACGTCCCCAGG
>NZ_JBHXME010000132.1:8407-31612 GCF_042721125.1 Streptomyces sp. NPDC058469 | reverse complement strand
CGTCCTCTTCGAGCTCCGCAACAAGGTCCTCCTGGCCCCCTCCGCGCTACGGCTCCGCCACCTCGAAAGCGCCGAGACCCGCCGTCTCTCGGCCACGACCACGATCCCCGAGGCCCTCGTCGCCACGGTCATCGCCACGCATCGCCGCCCCGACGAACTCCGGGCGGCCGTCCGCTCGGCCCTGGCGCAGACGGTTCGCGACCAGGTCGTCATCGTGGTCGACGACGGCGCCGGTCTCCCCGAACTCCCGGACGATCCACGGCTGTTCGCCGTCTCGCTGGCGCGCAACACCGGTGTGGCCGGTGTCGTGCGCAATGTCGGCATCCGCCTCACCCGCTCGCGGTACGTGGCCTTCCTCGACGACGACAACCTGTGGGAAGGCGACCACCTGGAACGCGCGTTGGAGGTGCTGGAGTCCTCCGGCGGGCCCGACGGTGTGTACACGGCGTTGCGCCGCGTCCTGCCCGACGGGACCGAACGGGACGTCCTGTCCGTGCCGTTCGACCGCCGCCTGGCCGCCCGGGAGGCATTCCTGGACACCAACGCGTTCGTCGCGCGACGCGACGGGACGCTGCGCTTCAGCCGGCTGCGGCGCACGCCGAAGGTGCTTCCGCGTGAGGACTGGGAGCTGGTCTACCGGTACAGCCGCAGGCACGGCGTGCGGCACGTTCCGTACGCCACCGTGCGGTACCTGGTGAACCCGGAGAGCTTCTTCACGACGTGGAGCGGCTGAGCGTCACGGTCCCGGGACGGTCCGCAGCGCGCCCGGCCTGAGCAGCGCGGCGGCCGCGGCCCGGCTGGCCTTGCGCCCGAGGACGGCCCTGGACGTCTCGCGCAGCAGCACGGCACCGCGGAAGCAGGCGGTCGCGAGCGCCCCGTGGCGCCGCCCGTACAGGCGCACGCGGTTGAGCGTGAGCAGGGTCCAGAGCCGGGGCGACACCTGGGAGTCACCGCCGAGGTGAACGGCCTCGGCCGTCGGCTCCAACCGGGTGGCGTGGCCCAAGTCCCTTGCCCGCAGGCAGTATTCGGTCTCCTCTGAGTAGAGGAAGAAGGACTCGTCCCAAGGACCGCACGCGGCAAGGCAGTTCGCCGATACGGCCATGAGCGCGCCGGTCGCCCAGTCCGCGCGCGTGGGCCGCTCGTACGCGGCGGGGTCGGTGACGAGTTCGCTCAGGTACGGGAAGCGTCCCGCCCGGCGGTTGCCGATCACGGCCTCACCGAACGCCCGGAGCACGGTCGACTCGCGTCGCAGCGAGTGAAGGGGCGCGTCCCGGCCGTCCTCGTACAGGAGGGGGACGGCGATCCCCGCTCCGTCGCCGAGTCCGTCGACGAGCCGCTTGGCGCAGCCCTGCCGCATCCGGATGTCGGGGTTGCAGACCAGGACGGCCTCGTATCCGCCGTCCCACTCCCCCGCCGCGGCCAGCGCCGCGTTGACGCCCGCGGCGTACCCGGCGTTGCGCCCCGTCCGGACGACCGTGGCGTCGGGGGCCAGCTCGCGCAGCACCTCGATGGTGTCGTCCGCGGAGTCGTTGTCGGCGACGACGAGCCGCCAGTCGAGGCCGGCCATGCCGTCCGGGAGCGTGGCCAGGAACCCGGGGAGCACCGAGGCGCTGTTCCAGGTGACGGCGATGACGGCGACGGGGCTCATCGGGACTCCACGAGTTGACGGAGCGAGGCTTCGGGGGTGTCACGGACGGCCGGGACGGCGACGGCAGCCATCGCCTCGCGCCGGACGAAGCCCAGGTAGCTGCCTCCCGCCCCCAGCAGCAGGAAGAACATGCCGGCGAACATGGGGAAGCTGAGCGAGTCGAAGGTGGCGCTGATGACCAGGGCGACCAGGGAGGAGGCGAAGAACGCCTGCCCCAGTTCGCGGTCGGACTCGGTGCGGGCCAGCCGCCGGACGGCGCCGCCGTGGTGGATGCCGGTGATGAAGAGGGTGAACAGGGCGACGATCCCGAGCACGCCCATCTCGGCCGCGGTCAGCATGTACTGGTTGTCCGTGAAGAAGTACAGGTCCGGCGTGAAGGTGCCGAAGCCCCGTCCGAACAGCGGGTGTTCCTTCAGATAGGGCACGATCGCGCTGTACTTGACGGTGCGGGCCTGCGTGCTGCTGTCGGAGTTGGACAGGAACGACGCGAACAGGGCTGTGATCGTGCCGATGAGTCCGGGGATGAGCACCTTGAAGCCGGCCGCGGAGGCCGTCATCACGCCGATCGCGGTCCAGCGCCGGGCCGGCTTCCAGCGCGGCACCATCACCAGGGCGACCAGCAGGATGCCGATGATCGAGGTCCGCGACACCGTCAACGGCAGTGCTCCGGCCATGAGCAGCACTGGCCCCCAGCGCCGCCACGCGCGGAGGTGGCGGCGTACCGGATCGAGGGCCTGCTGGATCGCGAAGGGCAGCAGGATCGCCAACATGCCGCCGAACTCCAGCGGTTGGGCGGTGGTGGACCGGGGCCGGGTGAAGGAGCCGCGGTCCATGGCGGTCACCTGGGCCACGCTGGTCTGGAGGCCGGGGATGTGGATGGAGTCGGCGATGTTGGTGGCCGCGAAGAAGTCGTAGAAGCCGATCGCGGCGACGACGGAGCCCATCACGACCATCCGGCGCATCAGGACGTCCAGCCGGTCGCGTTCCTGCATGCCCGCCGAGGTCAGAACGACCAGCGACACCCACACCAGGAAGCCGATGAGCCCGCGGTCGGCCCCGAGAACCTCCTGGTGCGAGCTCTGGCGCATCGCGTCCGCGACGTACGCCGCGAGGACGGCCGTTCCGAGCACGCACATCGCGACCCGCGCGAGCCGGGTGCCCGGCGCGGGGAGGATACGGCCGCCGAGCCAGGTGGCGAGGTACCACAACAGACCGAGCAGGGCGAAGACGTTGGCCGGGGTGCCGACTCCGCCGAGCGCGGGCAGGGCCAGGTTGGAGGGGATGAAGAAGGCGAGCACCAGATAGACGGTGAGGATCGCGGTGGCGTCGACCCGCCGGTTCAGCGCACCCGCCCGCTCCCGGTGCGCGGTCCGGGCCTTCCGCGGTCGCCGGGCGACGCTCTTGACGAGGCGCCGTCGGCGGCGGACCACCGCGACGCCCTCCATCAGGATCGACAGCAGGAACGCGCTGACGACGCCCAGGATGACCACGGCCGCGATGTCCTGGTAGCGGCTCTTCGACTTCGCCACCGGGGTCTGCGGCAGGACGACGCGCGCCGTCTGCACGGTGTAGGCGGGCGGGACCTTGGCGGCGGCCTGCAGGGCGTTGAGCTGCTCACCGGCGAAGGTGGTCAGGGTGTTGGTCTCCTGGAGGACCTTCGCGCGGTCGGTGCCGGTGACGCTCAGCACGAGCAGCGGGCTCTCACTCGCCGGTGCGAAGCCGGCCGTGTACGGATCCGTGACGCCCCGGCCGCGCAACTCCTTGGCGGCGTCGCCCGATTCGAGGGTCCTGATCAGCACGTCGGCCGTGACGATCAGTGATCCGCCCGCGTTCGAGATGGGGTTGCCGAAGGTGGGGGCAAGCCGGGCGACCGCGGAGGAGTCCAGCAGTCCGACCGAGCTCTGCGACTGGTAGGAGACGGGGACGGTCGCGTACAGATAGGCGCCGCCGAGCAGGCTGAGCACGGTGAAGGGCACCATGAAGTACCAACGCCGGCGCAGAATGGCCCATATCTCACCAAGGCTCACGAACCATCCCTCCATTCGCTGGCGTCCCGCCGAGCGTCCTGCCAGTATCGGGGGCGACGGAAGGAACTCGTATGTCGCCCGGGAACGTCGCCGACGCGCTGCTCCGCCGCTGGTACGTGCTGGTGGTCGCGCTGCTGCTGACGGCGGCCGGCGCGTATCAAGTGGTGCGCCCCGTCCCGCAGTACGTCGGCTCCGCGGTGGTCGTCCTCAAGCCGCCGGTGACGCAGAACCAGCCCAACCAGTACACCAATCTCCAGCCGCCGCTGGCCGTCGTCTCCTACGGCGTCATCCAGCAGCTGCAATCCCCCGCCGGGACCAGGGAGTTGAGCGCGGCGGGCGTGCACGGGACCTACCACCTCGTCCCCCGCAACAGCGGCACCAGCGCCACGCCCCGCTATCTGATCCCCTCCCTGCAGGTGCAGTCGCAGGCGTCCGATCCCGACGGGGCCACGACGGCGGTGAGCCGCATCATCGACGTCTACACCAGGCACGTCGAGCAGCTGCAGACGGCTCAGAGGGTCCCCGCCGGATCGCGGATCACCGCTTCCGTGCTGGTCTCCCCGAGCGCCGCGGAAGTGCAGGGGGACAAGAGCCGGGGCCTGGCGGGCGTGGCCCTGCTGGGTGCGGCCGGGGGCGTGCTCGGGGCGCTGTGGCTCGACCGGTACCTGATGCGCCGTAGCCGGAAGTCCGCCGCGGGACACCACCGGCACACCGGGCCGGTTCCCGCGGCCGGCTGAGTCGAACTGACGGTTCATCAGATACCGCGGCGCTTCCACGACTCCCACCACAGCTGCTCCCGCCCGCGCTCGAACACGGCCGACCACACCAGCGGCTGCAGATACGGCATCGCCTTCGGGCCGATCCGCCGCCGCAGCCGCAGGGCGCGGTACTCGGGCAGCGTCGCGTACTGAGGCAGGCACTCCTCGGCGAACGCCACGCACTCGTCGACCGGAACGACCTCCGTGCGGCCCCGGTCGTAGGCCCGGTAGGCCCGGCGCAGCGCGAAGCGGGCCAGCCGGGTGTGGACCTCGTGGGCGAGGTGCTCGGCCTGCGGCAGCCGGTCGGCGCATTTGACGAGCACCGAGTCGAAGGCCACCAGGCGTTGACGAAGGTCGTCGAGCTGGCCGCCGAAGTCGGTCGTGGACATGTTCTTGCCGTGGACGCGGTAGAAGGCCTGGTCGGCACCGCGTACATAACCGACGTCGGCGTGGGCGGCGAGCCGCATCCACATCTCGATGTCGCCGGCGTGGGGAAGGGCCGGGTCGTAGCCGCCGACCGTGCGCTGGAGGCCGGTGCGGACGACGACTTCCGGTGAGGTGATGCAGCCGGTGCCCTCACGGAAGCGGCGCTCCAGCCACCACTGCCCGGGGTAGACGACCGAGCCGGTGCTCCGTGTCCGGGCCGTCGGCAGCGGTCCGCCGTGCTGGAAGCGCAGGGGACGCCCGTAGGCGAACCCGGCCTCGGGACGGGCGTCCAGGAGTGCGGCGGCGCGGACCAGCGCACCCGGGACCAGCCGGTCGTCGGCGGACAGGAGGGCCACGTAGTCGCCGTCGGCCCACTCCAGCAGGCCTTCGTTGTAGGTGGCGATGTGGCCCTTGTTGGTCTCGTGGACGAGGACCTCGATCCGCGGGTCGGCGGCGGCCAGCTTGTGCGCGGTCTCCGCCGAGTCGTCGGGCGAGGCGTCGTCGATGATGAGGACCCGGACGTCAACGCCGTCCTGCTCGTCCAGGACGCTGCTCACGCAGTCGGCGAGGAAATGGCCGTACTTGTAGCAGGGGATCACAACACTGACGGTGCTCATCGGTGGGAAGGCCAATCCCCGGTGGTGGCCCCCGAGTTCAGGTGGGGGCCACCAACGGTGGGTGCTAGTTCTTCTTCTTGCGGACGGTCTTGCTGGTCAGGGTCCAGCTGTGGGACTTCACCGTGTGGCGGCTCTTGTCCTTGGCCGTGACCGTGATCGTGAACCGCGTGCCGTCCGGCAGCGGGGCGGACAGGTGGACGGACACCTTGTGGGTGGCCCGGTCGTAGGAGACGACGGCGGTGACGTGCGTCTTCCTGGCGGCCGCCGCCTCGGCGCCCGGCAGGATGGTCACGGCCGCCTTCACCGTCGACAGCTTGGTGCTGCTCGGCAGTGTCGTGACGAGGGCACCGGCCGCGTCGGCGGTGTGCGTCAGCGAGGACGCGGTCACCTCCGAGGCGGCTGTCTCCGTCGCCAGGGACGCGCTCGGGTCGTCGGCGGTGAAGACGGGGCCGACCCAGTAGTTCGCCGATCCGTAGGAGCCGTTGGGGAAGGCGACGTCGGAGCCGTAGCGGTAGAGACCGTTGTGCGCCGTCGTGGTGTCGGCGGTCGCGGTCAGCGGATAGGACTGGTGGGCCGCGGCGAAGTAGCCGCCGTCCACCGCGTAGTTGCCGCCTGGCGCGTGGTAGGAGACGACGTACGACGTGTCCGCCGTGATCGCCACCGGGGTGGCGAACGTCAGCGTCTGCCAGCCGGTGGCCGTCTCGTTGGTGAAGGTGCCCGACGCCAGCAGCGTGCCGTCGTTGGACCAGAGGCTGCCCGTGTGGGTGCCCGTGTTGCCGGTGCCCTTGTAGAAGGTGACGCCGGTGATCCAGCCGCCCGCCGAGGACTTGAACCGGGTGCCCAGCTCAAGGGAGTTGGCGTCGCCGGTGACGTCGGTCGTGGCCGGCACGGTGGAGGAGTTCCACAGGGTGCAGGGGCAGGTGACCGCGGGCGGCGTGGGACTGGTGTGGAAGGTCCACGTCACCGGGGCCGCCATGACGTTGCCCCACAGGTCGGAGGCCTGTACGGAGGCGGTGTACGTGGTGTTGAGCTCCAGCTCCGTCGACGGGGTGAAGGTCGCCTTGTTCGACGCGGGGAGCGTCACGGCGCCCGGGACGGTGGTGCCGTCCGGGTCCTTCACGGTGAACGTCAGACCGTCGGCGTCCACGGCCGAGCTGAAGGTCGCCGACACGGGTGCCGTGATCGACACGCCGGTCGCCCCGGACGTCGGGGAGGTCGAACTCACCGTCGGCGGGGTCGTGCTGGCCGTCGAGGTGTCCAGCACCACGTCGACCCAGTAGTTGCTGCCCGAGGACGCCGAGGACGGGAAGGCGCTCGTCGAACCGTAGTGGTAGACGCCGTTGCCGCCGTCGGTGCCGGACTGGAGCGCGGTGAGCGGGGCCAGGCCGGCCGGGCTGTCGGTGAAGGCGCCGCCGTCGTAGGAGTAGCCGCCGTTGGGGGCGAAGTACGAGGCGACATAGGTGGTGTTGGCCTTGACGGTGACCGGGGTGGCGAAGTTGAGCTGCTGCCAGCCGGAGGCCGTCTCGTTGGTGAAGGTACCGGTGGCCAGGCGGGTGCCGGAGGCGCTCCACAGGCTGCCGGTGTGGGCGCCGGTGTTGGCGGGCGACTTGTAGAAGCGGACGCCGGTGATCGAACCGGCCACCGTGGTACGGAGCTTGACGCCGAGCTCCAGCGAGCTGCCGTCGCCCGCGTTGACGGTGCCGGGCACGGCCGAGGCCGGCCAGATCGAGCACGGGCAGGCCTGGGGGCCGACGGTCACCGGGACGGTGGTGACGGCGCCCATGTTGACGCTGTCGTCCACCGCGCGGACCTTGACGGACTCCGCGCCCGGGGTCGTCGGCGTCCAGCTGTAGCTCCAGGACGTCAGACCGGTGGCGGCGTTCCAGGTGGTGCCGCCGTCCGTGGACACCTCGACGCGGGCCACCACGCCCCCGCCGGAGTCGGCGGCGGTGCCGGTGATGGTGACCGGCCTCAGCGCCGGGA
The DNA here is from genome assembly GCF_042721125.1 of Streptomyces sp. NPDC058469. NCBI lineage: Bacteria > Bacillati > Actinomycetota > Actinomycetes > Kitasatosporales > Streptomycetaceae > Streptomyces > Streptomyces sp. NPDC058469. The sequence continues at coordinate 24,153 of NZ_JBHXME010000132.1, read as the reverse complement.
CGGTGACCCCGGAGGCCGGGCTCGTCACCGTGATCGCCGGGCCGGTGGTGTCGGTGGAGGCCGTCGCGGCGACGAGGTTGCTCTGCCGGGTCAGCGGCTGGACGCCCATGTCGGCGAGGATGTTCGCCGTCGCCTGCTGCATGCGGGCGTCCTCGGTGACCACCGTGTCGTCGGGACTGTACGTGGGGATGTTGGTCAGACCCCACGACCACTGCACGGTCCCCGCCCCGAACACCAGGGCGCCGGAGTCCTGGTCGCGGAACTCGACGAGGTTGTGCGTCGCGGTGCCGTTGCCGTAGACGTTGCCCCAGTCCATCCGGAGCTTGGCGTCCTCGATGTCCACCGTCGTGGACGACAGGTCGATCGCGCCGGCGGGTCTGGTGCCGTTGCTGATGTCGCTGTCCCACTCGTAGCCGAGGGTGCCGGTCGGGAAGGTCGCGGTCTGGCTCGACGTGAGGTTCGCGATGGACGTGCCCCGCCACAACCGGTTCTTGCCGTACGACCCCGGGACCGTGATGGCGTCGCTGCGATAGCCGTTCACCGTGAACATGGAGCCGGTGAGGATGTTCGGCGGCTGGTAGGCCTGCCCGTAGTTGGTGCTGGCCGGGTCCATCCAGGTGCCGGTCCAGCTGCCGCTGGGGTCGGCGATGCCGTTGGACTGCGCCATCTTGGTCATCTTGTAGCAGACCAGGGTGCGGTCGGCGGTGTTCGTGCCGTCGATGCTCGGGGCGAGCCGGGTCTTCCAGAACACCTCGTTGCCGCTGAAGAAGGCCTGTCGGACGCCCGCTTTTCTGGCCGCCAGAACGTTGGAGTACTGGCTCTGCGTCCAGTACTCGTCGTGCCCGGAGGACAGGTACACCTTGTGTTTCTCCAGCAGGGCGGCGCCGCCCGACCCCGACACGTCCACGCCGGACGTGTAGCTGACGTCGTAGCCGTTGCGCTCCAGCCAGGACAGCATCATGTACTCGGAGCCGTAGATGCCGTTGTCGCCGCCGATGTCCAACGGCCGGTTGTAGCTGACCTCGTAGGCGCGGCCGTCGGGCGCGGGACCGAGGCCTCCGTAGAGGTCCTGGCCGCCGTAGTCGTTGTAGGCCTGCCAGGTCTGGTCGCTGGTCTGCACGACGATGTCGGAGGTGCTGGAGTCCTTGCGGACGACGAACGGGTACGGCATCAGGCCGTCGCCGTCCGTCTGCGTGAGGTTCGCGATGTACAGCCCGGACACGGCGTCGCTGGGAACGGTCCAGCTCGCGGTCACGGGCCAGCTGCCGCAGTCGACCAGGCCGGTGTTCTTGGTGGTGCAACTGGCGGGCGCGGTCGTGTAGTTGGCGGGATAGGTCACCGCCGCCTGGGCCGCGGTCGACATCTGGCGCGCGCCGTCGCCGCCGTACCAGCCCAGCCGGTAGATCTGGACGTTGTACGAGGACTTCGACTGGACCTTGAACTGGACGGTGTCACCGGCCTGGACGCTCTCCTTGGTGGAGAAGCCCTTGATGTCACCGTAGGCGTTGGGCGAGAACCAGTCGGACATCGGGCTGCCCGTCTTGGAGTTCTCGCAGACGACGGGATTGGAGCCCGATCCGCAGGGATCGGACACCGCCTGGGCGGACCCGGCCAGCGGGAGCACCGCCAGTATCAAGGCTGCTATGACGGCGAGGCGGCCGCCCCGGAGCCGTCTGCTCCATCTTTTCATGTCTACCTCTCAGCGGTGCTGTGCTGGACCGACCCCTGGGGGCGGGTCGTGTTGCTGAAACTCCGGGGACCGGTCAGCGGCCGAGCGCGTCGGTGAACGCGTCCACGACTCGCCGCTGCTGGTCGGGGGTGATCTGCGGGTGGAGCGGAAGCGACAGGATCCGGTCGGCCGCCCTCTCGGCGTGCGGGAAGTCGCCCCGGACGTGGCCGAGATGGCGGTAGGCCTCGGTGAGATGGACCGGGGCGGGGTAGTGCACCCCGGCGCCGATGCCCTCGGCGTTGAGCTTGCCCACGACGTCGTCGCGGTCCGCTCCCGCGACCTGGACGACGTACAGGTGCCAGACGTGGACGCCGCCGGCAGCCGTCGTCGGGAGGACGACCCGTCCGGCGTCGGCCAGTTCGGCGAGGAGTGTGCCGTAGCGGGCGGCGGCCGTCCGCCGGGCCGCGTTGCCGTCCGCGAGCCGTGCCAGCTTCGCCCGCAGGACGACGGCCTGGAGGCCGTCGAGGCGGCTGTTGAACCCGGGCACGTCGTGGCGGTACTTGGCGACACCGCCGTGGTTCGCGATCGCCCGTACCAGGTCGGCGCGTTCCCCGTCGTCGGTCAGCACCGCGCCCGCGTCGCCGTAGGCGCCGAGGTTCTTCCCCGGGTAGAAGCTGGTGGCCGCGATGCCGCCGCTGCCCGGGGTCCTGCCGTCACGGGTCGCGCCCTGGCACTGTGCGGCGTCCTCCACGATCCGTACGTGGTCGGGGAGTTGAGCCCTCAGCTCGGTCACGTCGGCCATCTGCCCGTACAGGTGCACCGGCACCACCGCGCGGGTGGCCGGGCCGACCGCCTTCAACGCGGCCTGCGGGTCGAGGAGATACGTGTCGGGCAGGCAGTCCGCGAGGACGGGCCGCGCGCCGATTCTGGCCACCGCGCCCGCGGTGGCGATGAAGGTGTTGGCGGGGATCACGACCTCGTCGCCGGGCCCGACTCCGCTCGCGCGCAGGGCGAGTTCGACGGCGTCGGTGCCGTTGGCGACGCCCACGCAGTGCGCGACACCGCCGAACTCCGCGTACTCGCGCTCGAAGGCCCCCACCTCGTCGCCGCCGATGAACGCGGTGTTCGCCAACACCCGCTCGAATCCGGCCCGTACGTCGTCGGCGACCTCGGCGTGCGCCGCCTTGAGATCCACCAGCGGAATCTGGCTCATACGACTGGTCCCCCCAGTTGTTGCGTCAACAGTTCGTCGAGCGCGGGCGCGGGCGCCTCACGCAGTCGCCGGGCCGGGCTCCCCACCCAGACCTCGCCCGGCGGTACGTCGCCGAGCACGGCGGACCCCATCCCGATCAGCGACCAGGCGCCGACCGTCGTGCCCTCCCTGACCAGGGCCCCGGATCCCACGTAGGCGCCCCGCTCCAGCCGTGCTCCGCCCCCCAGGCGGACCCCGGACGCGAGCGTGGCGCAGTCCTCGACCACGTCGTCGTGGGTGAGGACGACGTGCGGCATCACCGCGACATGCGCGCCCACATGGACGGCGGCGGTCAGGACGCAGTGCGCGAGCAGGACCGAACCGGGGCCGACCGTGGACGTCCTCGACACCGACGCCGTCGGGTGGACCACGGTGGCGTAGCGGTCCGCGGGAAGGGCGAGGCGGCGGACGAGGCGGGCGCGGGCCGCGTAGTCCCTCGGGTTGCCCACGCAGATCACCACGCTCGCCTCGGGCAGGTCGTGGACGAGGTCGCAGCCGCCGAGGACGGGTACGCCGTCCACCTCGGTGCCGTGCAGGGCGGGGTTGTCGTCGAGGTGCCCGAGCACCCTGAACTCCCCCGCGTCCGCCGCGGCCTGTGCGGTCTCCCGGGCGAATCCGCCCGCGCCGACGACGACAAGTCCGTTCATCTTCGGGCCTGTTCGCCGAGCGCCGCCACGACGCGGTCCTGCTGGTCCTCGGTCATCGTGTGGAACAGCGGCAGGATCAGCGAGTCGCGGCTGATCCGCTCGGTGACCGGCAGCGGCGCGCGCGGGTGGTCCTCGTAGGCGGGTTCGAGGTGCGAGGCCATGATGCCGCGCCGGGCGGAGACGCCGGCCTCGGCGAGCGCGGCGAGCAGGTCGTCCCGGCCCACGGGGAAGTCCTCGGCCAACTGCACCCAGTAGGACTGGAAGTTGCTCTGCCCGTGCGCGGGATCGGCGACGGGGGTGAGGCCGGGGACATCGCGCAGCAACTCACCGTATCGGGCGGCCAGTTCGCGGCGGCGGACGATCATCGCGTCGAGTTTGCCGAGCTGGACGAGCCCGATCGCGGCCTGGACGTCCGTCATCCGGTAGTTGTAGCCGACCTCCAAGTACTGCTCCAGGACCGGCTTGTTGCTCGCGTGACGCTCCGCCGCCGAGGCGTTCATCCCGTGCTCGCGCAGCCGGCGCAGCCGTGCCGCCCACTGGGCGTCGTCGGTGGTGATCATGCCGCCCTCGCCGGTGGTGACGACCTTGCGCGGGTGGAAGGACCAGGCGGCGATCAGCGCGCCGTGTCCCACCGGCTTGCCGCCGACGGTCGAGCCGATGGCGCAGGCCGCGTCCTCCACCAGGGGAAGGTCCCAGTCGGCGCAGGCGGCGCGCAGGGTGTGCACATCGGCCGGAACACCGCCCTGGTGGACGACAAGTACCGCCTTCGTACGGGGAGTTCGGACGGCGTCCACGGTGGCCGTGGTCAGGTTGCCGGTGTCGGGCTCGACGTCGGCGAACACCGGCTCGGCCCCGACGTAGCGCACGGCGTTGGCGGTGGCGATGAACGACAGCGAGGGCACCACGACCTCGTCGCCGGGCCCGAGGCCGAGCGCGACGAGCGACAGGTGCAGGGCGGTGGTGCAGGAGCTGACGGCGATGCCGTGCTCGGCGCCCACGCGTTCGGCGAAGGCCTTCTCGAAGGCGGCGACCCGGGGTCCCTGGGCGACCCAGCCCGACAGCACCGCGTCGGAGGCGGCCCTCGCCTCCTCCTCGCCGAGCCACGGGATCATCACCGGGATGCGGTCGGTGCTCACTTCGCCGCCTCCGCGTCCGCGGCGCGCTCGGCACGCCACCAGTCCACCAGGTCCCGCAGTCCCGTGCGCAGGTCGATCCGGGCCGTGAAGCCGAGCCGCTCGGCGGCCCCCGTGGTGTCCGCGAGGCGCCGGACCACGCCGTTGACCGCGCGGGCGGGCCCGTGCTCCGGCTCCAGACCCGGGGCGCCCATCGCCTCCAGCAGGCCGTCGGCGAGTTCGCGCAGCGAGGTCTCCGTGCCGCTGGCGACGTTGAACACCTCGTCGGTGAGATCCGACTCGGCTGCCAGCACGTTGGCCCTGGCGATGTCCCGCACGTCGACGAAGTCCATGGTCTGGGTGCCGTCGCCGAGGATCAGCGGGGGCTCGCCCGCCTCGATGCGTTCCATCCAGCGGATGAGCACCTCGGTGTAGAGGCCGTGAATGTCCATCCGGGGGCCGTAGACGTTGAAGTAGCGCAGCGCCACGTAGTCCAGTCCGTACATGGCGTGGAAGCTGCGCAGCATGCCCTCGTTGAAGGCCTTGGCCGCGCCGTAGAACGTGTCGTTGTTGTACGGGTGGTGGCGCTCGGTCGTCGGGAACGTCTCGGCCATGCCGTAGACGGACGCCGAGGAGGAGGCGATCACCTTGCCGACGCCGGCCTCGGCCGCCGCCTCCAGGACGTTGAAGGTGCCGTCGACCATGACCTCGTTGGCCAGGCGGGGTTCCTGCGCGCACTGGGTGATGCGGATCGCGGCGAGGTGGAACACCAGGTCGGCGCCCTCGGTGGCCTTCCGTACGGTGTCGGCGTCCCGGATGTCGCCCTCGACGACCTCCACCAGGCCGCTGGGCAGGGCCCGGGCGAGGTTGGCCCGCCGTCCGCGCACGAAGTTGTCCAGCACCACGATCTCGCGGGCGCCGCCCTCGGCCAGGAGGTCGACGAGGTTGGAGCCGATGGTGCCCGCTCCCCCGGTGACCAGGATCTTCTTGCCACGTACGCTGCTCAACTGCGCTTCCCCCTCAGTGGATTGAACCGTCAACGCCCGGCCCGCAGGCCGACGACCGCACCCCGGAACTCCAGGCTCCGGGACGCCGCCTCCAGAATGTCCAGCACCCGCAGGCCCGCCCGGCCGTCGGTCAGCGGCGCCCGGCCCTCGTCGATCGCGGCGGCGAACTCGTCGACCATGCTGCGCAGCGCCTCCTTCTCGCCGATCGCGGGCGCGACCATGTCCCCGGAGCGGTACGAGACGAGCATGTCCCGGCGCTCGTCCGCGCCGATCTCCTGGGGCGCGGCCAGGTCCACTCCACGGTCGTAGACCGCCACGCGCTGAAGGGGGTTGAGGTCGTCCCAGACCAGCGTGCGTTTGGCGCCGCCGACCATGGTGGTGCGCACCTTGGTCGGGGAGAGCCAGTTGACGTGGACGTGGGCGATGGCTCCCGTGTTGAGCTGGAGCGTCAGATAGGCCACGCAGGCCTGGCCGGCGCCGATGGGGTCGGCGCCGTGGGCGGCGACGGCGACCGGTTCGACGGTGTCGGGGAGGATGAAGTCCAGGATCGACAGGTCGTGCGGGGCCAGGTCCCACATCACGTCGATGTCCTTCTGGACGAGCCCGAGGTTGATGCGGACCGAGTCGACGAAGTGGATCTCGCCGAGTTCGCCGGAGCGGACCAGTCCGCGGATGTGGCCCACCGCGGGGGTGTAGCAGTAGGTGTGGTCGCACATCAGGGTGAGCCCGCGCTCCTCCGCCTCGGTCACCAGGCGCAGCCCGTCGGCGTACGTCGCGGCAAGGGGCTTCTCCACGAGGACGTGCTTGCCGGCGCGCAGGGCGGCCAGGGCGATGTCGAGGTGGGTTCCGGCGGGCGTGGCCACGGCGACGGCGTGGACCTGTGGGTCGGCGAGGACGGCCGCGTAGTCCGCGGTGGCCTGGACCGTCGAGTAGCCGCCGAGGACCCGCTGGGCGCGGTCCACGTCGAGGTCGCACAGCCAGCGCAGCCGGAACCGCTCCCCGGCCTGGAAGTTGCGGACGAGGTTGGGACCCCAGTAGCCGGCCCCGACGACCGCGACCCCCAACGGCTCAGTGGTGTGCGTCACTTGGTCTCTCTCCCCTTGGTCCATCAGTAGGCCCCCGTCCCGCGCACCACGGCCGAGGCGGTGCGCGCCAGGATGGACAGGTCGAGGCTCGTCGACCAGTTGTCCACGTATGCGAGATCGAGCCGCACGGCTTCCTCCCACGGCAGGTCCGAGCGTCCGCTGACCTGCCACAGTCCGGTGAGTCCGGGTTTCACGAGCAGCCGCCGCTTGACCTCCGGCGGGTACTCCTCCACCTCTTGCGGCAGGGGCGGGCGGGGGCCGACGAGCGACATGCGGCCGCTGATCACGTTGATCAGCTGGGGCAGTTCGTCGACCGAACAGCGGCGCAGCACGGAGCCGATCCGGGTGATCCGCGGGTCCTGTTTGACCTTGAACAGCACGCCGTCGCTGTTCTGGTTGAGGTGCTCCAGCTCCGCCCGGAGGGTCTCCGAGTCGGGCCGCATCGTGCGGAACTTCAGCATGGTGAAGTGGTCGCCGTAGCGGCCCACCCGCTGCTGCCGGAACAGCACCGGGCCGGAGCTGTCCAGCCGGACGACGAGGGCGATCAGCAGCATCGGCAGGGCGAGGAGCACGAGCAGCAGCACCGCGAGCGACCGGTCCAGGATCTCCTTGGGCAGCCGGGAGAGCCGGGAGAGGTTCGGGGCCTGTACGCGGACCAGCGGCACCCCGTTGTTTGGCCGTACCGCGAGCCGGGCGGCGGACACGTCGGCCAGGACGGGGGCCACCAGGAAGTCGATGCCCTGCGCGGCCGCCGTCCAGGACATCCGGCGCAGGACGGACGCGTCGAACTCGGGCGCCGGGAGCGCCACCACGGTACCGATGCCCATGGCCTGGATGACGTCGTTCATGTTGCCGACGCCGCCGAAGACGGGGAGCCCCAGCTTGCGTATCTCCGCGGCGTTCTCCGGATCGCTCAGGCAGACTCCGGCGGCGTGCAGTTCCTGCGGGCCGCCGCGGCGCAGCACCGTGGTCAGTTCCACGACGCCGCGCGCGGGCCCGACCAGGAGTGTCGCGCTGCCGTCCCGGCCGCGTGCCCATCGCCTGTGCAGCCTGCGGCGCAGTGCGTACCGGGCGGGCAGAGCGATCGCGACGGCGGGCACCGCGGCCATGGTCATGTCATGCAGGAGGCCCGAATCGCGCGTGAACAGCCAGTACGCGGCCACGGCCAGCGCCGGCAGTGCGACAGCTCCGCGCAGCACCCGTCGGTACTCCTCGGTGCCCAGGCCCAGCGCGCTGCGGTCGTAGGAGCGGTGGACGAGCATGGCCACGATCCACGTCGGGGGCAGCACCAGGGCCACCGTCCAGCGGCCGTACGCCGCGTGGATCACGAAGGCCGCGGCGACAGCGGCGAAGCTGTCCGCGACCAGCAGGACCATCCGGTACTTCTGTTCCCAGCGTCTTCGCCGTACTTCCGGACTTCTCTGTTCCACAACCAGCGGCTCATGCGTGACCTCAATGGTCATGGCCCCCCACCACATGCGCGGTTACCGATGTGCTCTCCACACGACGGCACTGCAGAAAAACGAGGGAGCTCCAGCGGTTCCCCAACCGCCCTGCGCACCCCGCCTGTTGGTCACTGCCTGTTTCGCATCTGTTGCACTGTGCCGCGTCCTGACGGGCAGTCAGGAACATTTTCCCCACCCAAACCGGTGCGGCGGGCCTCAATCTAGACCACCGAACGCAGTCACGGGAACACTTGGACGAAACACACATCGCAATAGAGACACCGGCGGCATACTGCACCGGGTGACGAGCATTGTGATACCGGCCCACAACGAGGCACGAGTCATCGGCCGGCTCCTCGACTCGTTGTTGGCCGGTTCCTCCGAGGACGAGACCGACATCGTGGTCGTATGCAACGGCTGTACGGACGACACCGCGCGGATCGCGGCCGAACGCGGCCCGCGGGTACGGGTGGTGGAGATCCCCACCCCCTCCAAACACACCGCCCTGCGGACGGGGGACGACCACGCGCGCGGCTTCCCCCGCCTCTACGTGGACGCCGACGTCGTGATCGCCGGCGCCGACGTACGGGCCCTGACCGCGCCCCTGGACGACGACACCTCGGGCATCCTCGCCACCGCCCCCGAACGGCGGATCCCGCTGGCCGGCTGCGCGTGGCGGGTACGCGCCTACTACCGGGTGTGGCAGCGGCTTCCCGCCGTACGCGAGGGGCTGTTCGGCCGGGGCGTCATCGCGGTCTCCAAGGCCGGACACGGCCGGATCGCGACCCTGCCGCCGCTGATGGCGGACGATCTCGCCGCCTCCCTGGCGTTCGCCCCCGAGGAGCGGCTCGTGGTCGGCACGGCCCGTGTCGTGGTCCACCCGCCGCGCACCTGGCCGGACTTGGTCAAGCGGCGGGTCCGGGCCGCGGTCTCCACCGCCCAGGTCGAACAGCAGCAGAAGCCACCGGAGGCCTCGGCGCGCACCGGCACAGCGGATCTGCTCGCCGTGCTCCGCCGGGAGCCGAGGCTGTTCCCGGGGGTCGTCGTCTTCGTCGCGGCCGCGCTCGTCGCCCGGAGAAAGGCCGAAAAGGCCATCCGGGCACAGGACTTCGGCACCTGGCTACGGGACGAGAGCAGTCGGCAGAACTGACCGCACCGCACCTGGAGTCCTCGATCATGTATCTCACCGACCGCTCCACACCGCCGAGAGCGGACACCGGACGGCGCCGAAGACGCGGCCTGCGCTCCAGGGCCGCCCCGGTCGTGTTCGTGCTGGGCACGGTCAGCCTGATCACCGACATCTCCTCGGAGATGGTCACCGCCGTCCTGCCGCTCTACCTCGTCACCACCCTCGGCTTCAGCCCGCTGGGATTCGGCGCCCTCGACGGCGTCTACAACGGCGTCAGCGCACTGGTCCAGCTCGTCGGCGGCCACCTCGCCGACCGGGTACGCAACCACAAGCTGATAGCCGGCCTCGGCTACGGCCTGTCCGCGCTGTGCAAACCGCTGCTCCTGCTCGCGGGCAGTGTCGGCACACTCGGCACCGTCCTCGCCCTGGAACGGACCGGCAAGGGGCTGCGCACCGCACCGCGCGACGCGATGATCTCCCTGTCCACTCCGCCCGAGAACCAGGGCCGGGCCTTCGGCGTGCACCGGGCGATGGACACCACCGGCGCGATGCTCGGCCCGCTGGCGGCCTTCTTCATCCTGCGCGCGGCCACCGACGGCTACGACGCCGTGTTCGGCGTGAGCGCGTGCGTCGCCGCCCTCGGCGTGCTCGTCCTGGTCCTGTTCGTACCCGGCGGACAACGGGCCGCGCGGGCGGACGGACCCACCGAGAACACCGGCCGGCAGCGGCACCACGACGAACCCGACGACGGGGGCGCGCCGCCGGATGGGGCAGGTGCGACGGACGGGGCTGCTACGGCGGACACCGGACCCCCCGTCCACCTGCGCGAAGCGCTGGCCCTGCTGCGCCTGCCGCGGCTGCGGGCGCTCGCCGGCTGCGCCGCGCTGCTCGGCCTGACCACCGTCAGCGACGCCTTCGTCTACCTGCTCCTGCAACGGCGCGCGGGGATCGGCGAGCAGTGGTTCACGCTCCTGCCGCTGGGCACCGCCGTCGTGTTCCTGCTGCTCGCGATGCCCGTCGGCGCGCTGGCCGACCGGATCGGGCGACGCACCGTGTTCCTGGCCGGGCACGCGGCCCTGCTCCTGGGCTACGCCCTCCTGCTGTGGGCCCCGGCCACGCCGGTCCTGCCCCCGCTGGTGCTCGCCCTGCACGGCACGTTCTACGCGGCCACCGACGGCGTGCTCCCGGCCGCCCTCGCCGACATCGTGCCCGGACAACTGCGCGCCAGCGGTCTCGCCATCGTCGGCACCAGCCAGGCCCTGGCCCGGTTCTGCTGCTCGCTGGCCTTCGGCGCCGCCTGGACCGTGTGGGGAGACGGCCCCGCACTCGCCGGCGCGGCGGCCGGCCTGCTGTGCTGCGCGACCGTCGCGGGCATGGTGCTACGACCGACCGGCGGGACCCGCTCATGACCACCACAGCCACGGGGAACCAGATGCCACCGCTCCGCCGCCGCCTGCTCATCCTCGTCACGGCGGTCCTGCTGCTCACCGGCCTGGGAACGGCCGTGATCCTGCACGCCTCCGCCCGCGCGGACCGGGCGAACCGACCCCACTCGGGCGACCCCGCCGTCAGCGCGGGCAAGCTGACGCTCGACCAGAAACGCCGCCTGACCTTCCTCAACGCGGCCGCCGGCCCGCACCGCACCGCGGTCGCCTCGGTCCCGTCCACCGACCCCGGCGGCGGACGAACCGCCTCCGACCTGAAATGCGTGCGCTTCTACGCGGCGGCCGGCACGGGCATCTGTCTCCAGTCCGCCCCCGGCGTCCTGCGGCAGAGCAACCGTGCCCTGCTCCTGGACGCCGACCTCCACACCCGGCGCACCTTCCCGCTCGCGGGCACGCCCAGCCGGGCCCGGGTCTCGCCCAGCGGCCGGTTCGTCGCCTGGACCGTCTTCGTCTCCGGCGAGTCCTACTCGTCCGCGTTCTTCTCCACCCGCACCTCGGTCCTGGACACCCGCACCATGCGGCTGACCCCCAGCCTGGAGACGTTCTCCATCGTCCTGGACGGCAAGCCGTACCACGCCTCGGACGTCAACTTCTGGGGCGTCACCTTCGCCTCCGACGACGACACCTTCTACGCCACCCTCAACACCGCCAACAAGACCTACCTGGTCCGGGGTTCCCTCTCCCGCCGTACGGTCACCACCCTGATCCAGAACGTGGAATGCCCCTCGCTCTCCCCCGACGGGACCCGCATCGCCTTCAAGAAGCGGATCCTGTCCCGTACGGATCTCTGGCACGAGTACGTCCTCGACCTGAGCACCCTGCACGAGACGGCACTCGCCGAACACCACAGCGTCGACGACCAGGCCACCTGGCTCGACAACGACACCGTCGCCTACGCGCTCCCCACCAACGGCAGGATCGGCAGCACCGACCTGTGGAGCGTGCCCGCGAACGGCAAGGGCAGACCGCGCCTGCTGATCGCGGACGCCTCTTCGCCCGCGCCGCTGTAGACGGGCGCGGGACGGCAGTCAGGGGCATCACATACGCTGCGACCCTACGACGAGACCCTCGGAGGCGATGGCCCTGATCACCCTGGATCTGCACCCCGTCTTCCGCAGCGATCGCGACATCGACGTGGCCCTGCGCCAGACCCTGTTCAAGGCCGCCGCCACCGGGGTCGACACCGTCCAGATCATCCCGGGCAAGGGGACGGGGCAGTTGAAGAAACGGGTCCTGGCCGTGCTGGCACAGAAGCACATCAGGAAGCTCTACGCCCGCGTGGAACAGGATCCGACCAACGCCGGCCGGATCCTGGTCCACCTTCGCTGACTCGCTATTGGCTATTGGCTATTGGCCGAAGCCGTACGAGAACAGGTGGTCGGTGCCCGTCGAACCCGTCACCGGCAGCGTGATCGAGGCGACCTGCTTGGACGAATCGAGCGCGACCTTCGCGGCGAAGACGTAGGTCTTCACGCTGTCCCGGCCCCCGCTCCCGGTGTTCCGGTAGGCCGTCGTGGCGGCCGTCGTGTCACCCGGAAGCGGCTTGCTGGAACCGCCGTTGAGGGTCCAGTCCGGGAAGGCGACCGTCCCCTGTGAGGTGGTGCCGTCGGTGTAGGTGACGGTCACCGTGCCCGAGACCCCGCTGCCGTCGGTCGGCGCGTTGGTCGCCGTGCCCAGCAGACCCAGCGACGCACCCGAGGTGCCGGCCGGCATCGAGATGGTCTGGCCCGCCATCTCCAGGTTGTCCAGCTGGCCTGAAGTCACCGTCGGCCAGGTGTAGTTGACGCCGTCGACCGTGAGGGGCAAGCCGCTCGTGACGCCGGCCGACGCCAGCGCGTTCTGCGAGAAGGCCCAACCGCCGCCGTCGAAGCCGCCCGAGAAGGTGGCACCGTCGGGATAGATGCCCTCGTTCGTGTTGTACGGCCACAGCGCACCGGCCTTGGCCACGGCCACCCGGAGGGTCGCACCGGCCAGCGCCGCACCGGAGGTGTGGTCGGTCAGCGCGAACGTGACCGGGAACAGCCCCTCGTCCGCGCCCGCCGTCACCTGGACCTTCGCCTCGGCGCTGCCCGAAGCGGGCACCGTCAGCGAGCCGGACGCCGGGGCCGGCGTGACGCCGGAGGGAGCCGTCGCCTTCCAGTCGACCGTGACGGCCGCACTGCCGAGGTTGGTCAGGTCGAGCGTGCCGTCACCGGCCGAACCCGGCTGGAGCACCAGGCCGTTGGAGGGACCGCTCGCGGCCAGCACCCGGCCGCCGCCCGTGGTGTCCGACGGCGGCGCCGCCGAAGGACCGGACGCCCAGGACGTGTTGGGCTGCGTGCCGAGCGTGAAGTCGAGGGTGCCCGAGCCCTGGAACTTCTGGTACGTCAGCCAAGAGGCGTTCCACGCCTGCCCCTTGACGTCGAGCGACTGCACGTACGGCGCGTCGGGCGCGGCCTGCGGTGCGTTGATCCGCACCGTCTTTCCGCTGCCGAAGGTCACCTTGGCCGCCGGGAACGCCGGGCTGCCGAGGGCCAGGGTGTCCGTGCCCGGGGTCTCCGGGTACATGCCGAGCTCGGACCAGACGTACCAGGAGCTCATCGCGCCGAGGTCGTCGTTGCCGAACGAGCCGACCGGGGCGTTGAAGTACAGCTTCTGCTGCGCCTCACGGACGGCCGCCTGCGTCTTCCAGGGCTGGCCCGTGTAGTCGTACTCCCAGGGGATCTCGACGCTGGGCTCGTTGCTCAGGTCGGCGTCGGTGTTGCCGGGGGCGGTGATGTCGTCGAGCAGGCTGTCCAGGTAGGACGAGTACGCCTTGTCGCCGCCGCGTGCCTGGATGAGCTGCTGCAGGTTGAACGGGACCATCGGCGTGTACTGCGCGGAGGTGCCCTCGACGAAGCCGTTGGAGGTGCCGGGGGTGAAGCCGCCGGCGAACTGGCCGTCCTTGTTCTTGCCCTGCATGTAGCCCGTCTGCGGGTTGAAGACGTTCATCCAGTCCTGGGCGCGGGTGGCGAACTTCTCGTAGACGGACGTCTTGCCCAGCGACTTCGCGAAGGCGGCGATGGCGTAGTCGGCGGAGTCGTACTCCAGTTGCGTGGAGACCGGGCCGTAGAAGTTGCAGCAGCCGTAGTCGTTCTCGTCCAGCGGGAGGTAGCCCTTCGCGTCCCGCACGGACTCGCCGGGGCGGTCGTTGTTGGGGACGGTCGCCTCGTGCTGCAGGGCGGCGAGTGCCTTGTCGGTGTCGAAGCCCGTCGCGCCGAAGGCGTACGCGTCGGCGATGATGCCGGCGGCCGGGTCACCGACCATCACATAGCTCTCGCCGTTGTTCGAGGCCCACTTGGGCAACAGGCCTGTCTGGTCGTAGCCGTTGAGCATCGACGTGACGACGTCGGCGGTGACCTTGGGTTCTACCATCGCCATCAGCTGGGTCTGGGAACGGTAGGTGTCCCAGCCCGAGTAGTTGGCGTACTGGGCCTTCTGCCCCTTGGCCAGGTTGTGGACCTGGTTGTCCATGCCCATGTACTGGCCGTTGTCGTCGGAGAAGACGTTCGGGTGCAGCAGTGCGTGGTAGAGCGCGGTGTAGAACTGCGTCTGCTGGTCGGAGGATCCGCCGCCCACCTGGATCTTGTTCAGTACGGCGTTCCAGGCGTCGTGGTTGGCCTGTTCCACGGCGCCGACGTTCCAGTTCTTGATCTCGGTGGCGAGGTTGTTCGCCGCGCCCGTGTCACTCGTGTACGAGACGCCGACCTTCGCGCTCACCGTGGGGTTCGCGGAGGTGTCGAAGGTGAGGTACATGCCGTTGGCACCGGTCGTGGGAGGCTGGGCGGCCTTGGCTTTCGCTTTGGCACCGCTCGCGTGGATCGTCGGGGCCGGCTTCGCCGGGACGGTGAAGTGCTTCTCCTTCAGCGGCGCGGACTCGGGCGCCTGCGGGGCGAGTTGGACCTTGCCGGCCTTCAGCGACTTCGCGTCGGGGTTGATGGTGCCGCCGACCCAGGTACCGCTCGCGGTGAACGGCTGGTCGAACTTGATGTCGAAGTGCAGCGTGTACCTGTTGCTCGCGCCGCAGAAGTGACCGCTGTCGATCGCGCCGCTGATCTCCTTGTTGTTGACCACCTGGACGCGGGTCCCGTCCACCTGTGTGGCGCCGCCGCTCAACTTGAAGAGCAGGTTGGCCTGTTGACCCGTCGGGAAGGTGAACGTGCCGAGCCCTGCGCGGGTGGTGTCGGTCAGCTCGGTCTTGACGCCGTTCGCGTCGGTGACCTTGTAACGCCCGATACCGGCCTGCTCGTCGGCGTGACTGAAGCCGACGGACGTGCTGCCGAGGTCGCCCGACAGTGAGCCGGTCACCGGCAGGATCGGCAGGTCGCCCGCGACGGAGCAGCCGGGTCCCGAGACGTGGGTGAGGCTGAAGCCGGAGAGCTTGTTGTCGCCGTACTCGTAGCCGCCGCCCTCAGGACGGTTGGGCGTCGTGTCGGGACCCCACTGCACCATGCCGGCCGGCATGTCCGGGCCGGGGAAGGTGTCGACCGCACCGGAGGTGCCGATGAGGGGGTTGACGAGGGACGCGGGGTCCGTCACGAGCACCGGCGTCGCGGTGCTCGCGGCATGGGCGCTGCCGATCGCCGTGAGCGGAAGGGCGGTCATGCCCAACACGCAGACCACGGCGAGGCGTTGACGGAATCTGTTGCGGTCACGTGGCACGGCTGAACGTCGGGGTCTCACCATCGGTCGCCTCCGCAGCGGTTCGTGCTTCGCAGATCAGGTGGCGGCGCACCGGAGAACACCGGAACGCCGGCAACAGGCAACACTTCCTGGTCGCTCCCACGGCCTGACAACGTTGCCAATGCACGAGTGACGAGTGAAACGCGTGTGCTGATGGTGTGTCAACGAGGCGAGCGGGAGTTTCTGGGGCCGAAGTTCTCGGGCGGGCGGGGGTTGGCGGGGGCGCACCGGGGCCGGGTGCCGTGGTCGCGCGG
>NZ_JBHXME010000132.1:0-8397 GCF_042721125.1 Streptomyces sp. NPDC058469 | reverse complement strand
GGGGGGTTTTTCGGGGGCCCTCTTTCCGGGGGGGGGGGGGGGTGGGGGGGGGCGCCCGGGGGCGGGGGGCGGTGGCCGCGCGGGGGGCGTGTGACGCCGGCGGCCCGGGGCGCCGGGTGCTGCGGGCGGGACCGGTGAGCACTGTCGGATCCCGGCGGATCCGGCGAACCTGGCTGGTCCGGCGGGTGCGGCAGGCGGGGCGGGTCCGGCGACTCCGGACTCGGCCGAGGCTTTGGCGCGGCCCCAGGCCGTCAAGGACGTAGACCCGCCCCGCCCCTCTGCGCGAGCTCGGCCAGGAGCCGAACCGGCCGAGCCGAGCGGGCTGAACCGCCGGAGTCTTTGCGGGAGTTTTAGCTCGCGAGCAGAGGCCCTTTTCACGCCGTCACGATGAGCGCACGCCTACGGGCGAACCCACGAGCCGAACAGGGATGCACAGCCTCTACGGCCGTTCCCCTACCCGGAGTTGACACACCCCGGCCCGACCGGACCAAGTTGGTCTAGTCCTCTTGACGGAGGCCCTCGCGAGCTGTTTGGTATGTACCAATATCCCTGCGCGACTCACCCCGTCTCCGCTCCGGATCTCCACCACCCCACCCCTCCCTCCCCGCCCCCAAGGGGCACCCCGAAAGGGGAACTGTCATGCGCCTGGCAAGATTCGCGGCCACCGTGTCCGCCCTCGCGCTCGCGGCCACCGGCGTCACCATCGCCCTGGCCCCCGCAAGCAGCGCGGCGGCAAGCAGCGTCTACTCCGTGGCCCCCTACGTGGACATGTCGAACAGTCAGGAAGGACTGCTCGACACCGCCATCACCGGACACAAGCTCAAGGCCTACACCGCGGCATTCGTCCTCGGCGTCGGCTGCAACCAGATCTGGGGCGACACGCTCCCCATCGGCAACGACTCCTACACCGACCCCGAGATCGCCAGGGCGAAGTCCGAAGGGGCCTCCGTCATCGTCTCCTCCGGCGGGGCCAGCGGCGAGGCGCTCGCCTGGACGTGCTCCACCCAGAGCAGCATCGACGCCGGATACCAGGCCATCATCAACGACTACGGCGTCACCCAGCTCGACTTCGACATCGAGGGCGCCGCCATCGCGGACACCGCGGCCGTGGCCCGCCAGATGCAGGCGATGAAGGACCTCAAGGCGTCCAACCCCAGCCTGCAGTTCTCCATGACCCTGCCGGTGCTGACGAACGGGCTGACAGGCGACGGCGTCAACATCCTCAATGCCGCCAAGAACGCGGGCGTCAAGATCGACGTGGTCAACATCATGGCCATGGACTACTACGCCGGCACCGGCACCGAGATGGGCCAGGGCGCGGTCTCCGCGGCCAAGGCCACACTGGCGCAGATGCAGTCCGTCGACTCCGGTTACACCTACGCCAACCTCGGCATCACACCGATGATCGGCAAGAACGACGACGGTTCCACCTTCACCCTGGCGGATGCCCAGACGGTGGAGAGCTTCGCCGCGCAGAACGGTGTCGGGCGCCTGGCGTTCTGGGCGGTCACCCGGGACCAGGCGTGCAGCGGAAGCGCCAACTCCCTTCCCACGTGCAGTGAGATCAGCCAGAACAGCCTCGCGTTCACCGACGCGTTCGTGCCCTACGAGGGCAGTTCGGGCGGCGGCGGAGGCACCACCGACTTCTCCCTGTCCCTGTCACCGGGTTCCGCCTCGGTCACCCAGGGCGGTTCGGCGACCGCGTCCGTCTCCACCGCCGTGACCTCCGGCAGCGCCGAGTCCGTCAGCCTCGCCGCCTCCGGCGCGCCGTCCGGCGTCAGTGTCGCGTTCAGCCCCAACTCCGTGACCTCCGGCGGCAGTTCGACACTGACGGCGACGGTCGGCTCGTCCGTGGCCGCGGGCACCTACCCGATCACCGTCACCGGCACCGCCGCGACCGGCAGCCACAGCGCGACCTACACACTCACGGTCACCACCACGGGAGGCGGAGGAGGAGGCGGAGGCTCACTGACCAACGCGGGCTTCGAGACCGGCAGTCTGAGCCCCTGGACCTGCACCGGCGGCAGCGCGGTGGTCTCCACCCCGGTACACAGCGGCAGCCACAGCCTCCAAGTCACTCCGAGCGCCAGCAGCACGGGCGAATGCGACCAGAACGTCACCCTGTCCCCCAACACGAGCTACACGCTGACCGCTTGGGTCCAGGGACCGTACGCCTACATCGGAGTCACCGGCGGCGCGTCCGCGAGCACCTGGTCGAACAGCTCGGCCTGGAACCAGCTCAATGTCACCTTCACCACCGGCAGCAGCGGAGCGGTCACCGTCTACGTCCACGGCTGGTACGGCCAATCCAACGTCACCGCCGACGACTTCACCCTCGGGTGAGCACACCGACACGGGCACCGAAGACCAGACAACACCTCGCAGACCATGCGAGCGACTTGAACTGACACAACGTCACCAGCACGCCGCGGCAGGGCGGTTGCGCCCATGCCGCGGCGTTGTTCGATGTGCAGGTCAGGCCTCGCTCCCGGCAAGCGCGGCCAGTTCGCGGTCGACGGCGTCCTGGTGGGCCTGGGTATCCTCGCGTGCCTTCTTCGGGCTCCAACGGCCGGCCATCACGAACACGAAGGGCAGGAAGAGGACTTGCCCGCCCACGCAGATCCACCACCAGGTGCGCCACTCCCCGGGACCGTCCTTCGCGGCCTTCTGCACCTTCGGCCCGTACTCCTTGAGCACCTTGAGCTGCGGCTGCGCCTTCTGTACGACGGCCAGGTCGGCGGGGCCGACTTCCTTCACCGCCTGGGCGGCCAGGGCGGGAGGTGTGGTGGTCGGCGTGTACTTGCCCAGTTCCGCGAAGAGTTGGGGGTGGGCGCCGACGATGGCCAGCGCCGGGGCGGCCTGCTTCTGCGCGACCGCCACCTCGGCGCCGTGTTCGACGAGCGGGGTGACCGAGGTGACGAGCACCGGGATGAACGCCGCCGACACGGCGACCACGATCCGTACCGTCCAGCCCCAGACCGCGAGCCCGGCGGCGGTCGCGGCCGGGTTGCGCCTCTCCACGGTCTCGGTGAAGCTCGCCATCCACGGCGCGTAGGCGACGCCGCTGAACACACCGATCGCGACGAACAGCCAGGCGAAGGTGTAGTAGCCGGTCGTCAAGTGGGTGGCCAGCGAGGCGAAGACCGCGGTCGCCACGATGGCGCCGATCCCGCCGACGATCATGAAGGGCTTGCGCACCAGCAGCCGGTCCGAGAGCAGCCCGGCCACGATCAGCGCGAGGGCGTTCGCGGCCCAGTACCAGTTGGCCAGGCCGTTGGTGCGCTGCTCGCTGTAGCCGAAGGTGGTCGAGAAGTAGACGACGAAGTTGCCGACCGCGGCGTAGTAGAGCAGCAGGAAGACCGCGATCGCGAAGGCGGAGCCGAGGATGTCCAGGCGCAGCATCTGCCGCCACTCACCCCGCCGTACCGCCTCCGTGTCCAGCCCCTTGGCGCGCGCCTCGACCAACGCCCGGTCCCGCAGGCTCACCATGATCTGGTCGCGCAGCCCCGGCGACAGCTCGCGCAGGGCGAACAGGGTCACGACGAACACGACCAGCCCGGCCGCCCCGGAGTAGCGCAGCTCGTCCTGCCAGGTGGCGGTGGAGAGCGTGCTGCTGGTCACCGACGTGACGACGAGGCTGCCGATGACCGGGCCCATCGTCCAGTAGCCCATAGCGGTGGCCCGGCCGAGCTGCGGCGAGAAGTCCCTGATCAGTGCCGGGGTCGCGACCAGCACGATGCCCTCGATGAAACTCACCACCGCGAACAGCACCAAGTACGTCGTCTTGTCACCGGCGTTGGGCAGTCCGAAGAAGACCAGGAGCGCGGCGACCAGCAGCCCGTAGACCACGAGGTTCGCCCGCCCCCACCGGTCCGCGAGGCCGGCCACGAGCGAGGCGAAGGCCCCGACCGCGTTGCCGATGACCGAGACCCACACGAAGTAGCGGTAGGTCATGTCGAAGTGCGTGATGATCGACGTCGCCACCGCGTACTGGATGTAGAGCATGTAGTACAGCACGACGGTCGTGACCACCACGATCGCCAGATACGACATGCGCCGCCCGGTGGCCGGATACGCCGCCAGGTCACGCCGGTACAGCAGCGCGAGCGAGCCACGAGCACCGGCGCCGGACGCGTCGGCACCGGGGCCTCGCGTGTCGAATGGTGCGGAGGCGGAGGGCATACGACTCCCTTTGGAACGGCCGGGGACAGAGTGGCGGCGGGAGGTGGGGGCTCCTTCCGTTCGAGCGGAGGCTAGTACCGACTGGTCGGTACGACTAGATGCGCGACACGACTTCGCACGCGGGGTGGCACGGACGGGACACTTCGCGCGCCGCGCGTTCATGGAGCAGGAACGGCGAACCCGGCTCGCGTCCGGCTGGATCGGTTCGCCACCATGGCCCCGCTCTTCGAGCATGACGGAGTGAGGGGATGTGTGCCGGGCTGCGAAGACGCCACTTCGCCTGCGATGTTGTCCGCAGCCCGGCTGCATGGGGATTCCTTGGGGCCTGCCTGCGCAAAGCCCTTGGGGGATCAGGCGGTTACGAGTGTCAGACCGTAGGTGCTGAGGATTTCGTTGACCGGCTGGAACCAGGTCTGACCGCCGCTGGTGCAGTTGCCCCAGCCGCCGGAGGTCACGCCCTGGGCCTGGTCGCCGGTGATGAACGAGCCGCCGGAGTCGCCGGGTTCGGCACAGACGCTGGTGCCGGTCAGCTGATAGACCGATCCCTGGCTGTAGTTGACGGTCTCGTTCTGCGTGAGCACGGTGCCGCAGTGCCAGTGCGTTGTCGAGCCGGAGCGGCAGACGGACGAGCCAATGGGTGCCACCGCCGAGCCGCGGACCAGGACATCACTGACGGTGCCCCAGCCGAGCACGACCGGGACGGTCCACCACCCGTTGCCGATCCGGATGTAGGAGTAGTCGTTGCCCGGGAAGGACGAGCCGGCGAAGGTGCCCATCGCCGAACCGTCCCAGCCGGCCACGGAGCTGCCGGCCGTGCCGCAGTGTCCGGCGCTGACGAAGCCGCCGACCACCGAAAACCCTATGGAGCAGCGGGTGTTGCCGTTGATGTAGTACGGGTCGCCGCCGACGGTGCCCGCGGCGAAGGTCCGCGGTGCCTGTTGCGTGGCGAGGCTGTGGACGGTGAGCAGCCCCGTCTTGCGCGCCGGTGCCAGGAACTCCCTTACGGCGGCGCTGTGTTCGGCGCCCTTGCTGACCTCTGCCACCACACTGTTGGTGCGGGGGTCGACGTGCCAGCTCCGGACGGCCGTGGGGGCGCCGTCCGTCTTGGCTACGTTGTCGAGTGCTGTCTTCGTGGCGTCGAGGGTGCGTGCGCTGTGCGCGACCCGCACGACCGTGGCGCCGGTGGACCGTACGGAATCGGCCGCGGCGCCGCCGGTGTTGGTGAGTCCGACGACGAGGGTTCCGTGCGCCGAGTCGTACCAGGAACCGCCGAAGGCCTGCCCCGCGGCCCGTTCGGCGCGGGGTGCGAGCTTCGTGGCGGCGGCTTCCTGCTTGAGCCGTGTCCGGGCCTGCGACGCGGTGAGTCCGAGGTCGCGTTGGAGGGCGGCGGTCAGGCCCGGGGAGAGGGGGTGGGCCGACGTCGGCTGCGACGGCGACGCGGCGACGGGAGACAGACTCAGGGTCGCGGTGCCCAGGGCCAACAGGACGGACAGGCCCAGGCGAAGTCTGGTCGGGCTTCTCATGGAACGCTCCTTCATTTCTGTGTGGGGCAGGAATGGTCGGGATTTGTGAGGTGCCGGCTTCTCAGGCATGTTGTGCACATGCCAGACCCGTGCGGATCAGACGAGCCGCCAGAGGTGGTCGGAGGTGCCGTTGTCGTTCCACTGGGTCACCTGGGCGCTGTTGGCCTGGGAGGCTACGTCGACGGCCATGAGCTTGCCGCTGTGCACGTTGACGATCTTCATCCAGCCGTCGCCGTTGTCGACGAAGCGCCAGAGGTGGTCCTGGGTGCCGTTGTCGTTGTACTGCTGGACGTGGGCGCCGTCGTCGAGGCTCTGGTTGTGGACGGCGAGCAGCTTGCCGGAGTTGCGGTTGTAGATCTTGACGGTGCCGTCGCCGTTGTCCACCACCGTCCACAGGTGGTCGGCGCTGCCGTTGTCCTCGTACTGGGTGACCTCGGCGCTGTCGGCCAGGGACATGCCGCTGACGGCGAGCAGCTTGCCGGAGTTCTTGTTCTGGATACGTTTCCAGGCGACGGAGTCGGCCGCCGGGGCGTTCATCAGGGCGAGGGCGCCGCCGATCACGGGGCGGTCGGCGAAGCCCCGCTGGGCGCCGGTGGCGACGACGTACCAGTCGGTGAAGGGCACCCGCGACGGCGTCGTGTTGGCGAAGCCGTAGACACCGTTGATCAGCATGGCGCGGGCGTCGGCGTGGTCGGCCAGCCAGGCCGCGGTCCACAACTCCCAGTCGGTCTTGGTGTAGTCGTTGCGCGGGTCCAGCAGCACGCCGTACGTGCCCGCCTTGGACAGGTACCAGGCGGCCTCCTGCGCGGCCACCCCGGTGGGCACCAGGTCCACGCCCAGCAGGCGGTCGGCGTAGCCGTTGTACTTCAGGCTCCAGGTGCCGTCCTGGTCGTAGGCGAGCTTCAGGTGCGTGCCCGAGGAGTCCTGGGCCAGGGTGACCCACCGGCTGATGTAGCCCCGGGCGATCGTCTCGTAGTGCGTGGCGTCGGAGGAGTTGGACGCCGCCTTGGCCACCACACTCATCGCGCCGATGCCGATGATGCCCTTGAGGGCGAGGTTGGCGCTGTGCGCGATCCAGCCGGTGAAGTCGTCGGTCTGGTTCTGGTTCTCCGGGTCGAGCGCGTTGGCCACCAGGTACTCGGCCCACTGGTGGAGGATCGCGTAGTGCGTGGTGGCGAAGGAGGCCGCGTCGGCTGCCGGAAGGCGCTGGGCCACGGCCGCCGCCATGATCAGCATGTTGGCGGACTCCTCGATCGGCATGGCCTCCTCGTTGCCGTCCAGGTGCCCGGTCGCGTTCGGGTAGCTGGAGCCGAGGTCGTGCTCGGCGTACACCTTGGGCCAGCCTGCCTGCTCCGCGTAGTGGAAGTGCGGTTCGAGCAGCAGCCGCAGATACGCGGGCGAGAGGTGCAGGTAGGCAGGGGACGCCGGGTAAATCACGTCTACGGTGGAGAAGTTGCCGTTGGAGGAGATCTCCTTGAGCATCGCCCACGGCGAGCCGTTCCGGTCGACGAGTTCCGTTCCGGCCACCGCCTGACGCACCGCCAGGGCGCAGACGGCCGCGTAGTGTTCGCCGGTGTCACCGCCGCCGGCGGCGGTCGCGGCGTCGTCGTGGATCGCCTTGTCGAAGGCGACGGCGGCGGTCAGGGCGGCGGTGCGGTCGCTGTTGAACCAGTCGAGCATGGCGGTCCACGAGCTCCAGTAGTGCGTCCACCACGGGTTCAGGTTGGTACCGAGGTAGCTGACCGCCGGGGTGCGCACATGGCCGACGACCACCTGGAACACCGCCGAGGGGGCGGACGCGGTGACGGTGCCCAGGTTCTGGTTGAGGCCCAGCACGGGCCAGCGGTCGTTGATCGCGCGGGGTTGGGCGGTGTCGGAGGTGCCGGCCAGTGTCCCGTTCGCGGCGGACGCCGCCCGTACGACGGTGTCCTGGCCGATCTGCCAGGTCAGCCCGCTCGCGGTGGGGGCGGCCAGCACCAGCGAACCCCACGAGGCCTGATCGTTGTTCTCGGCCAGCACCCCCGGGGAGGACGGTTGGCAGGTCAGGGCGGTCATGCTGCCCGTCGTCTGCTTGGCCCAGGTGACCTGGGTGGAGTTGTCGCCGTGCACCCACTCGGCGGAGGCGTCGAAGTGCACGTCGACGGTGTGGCTCGCCCCGTCGCCGCTGGCTGCCTGGACGCTGACGTAGCTCAGCGGCACGCACTGGCGCTGCAGGTTGCCGAGGTCCACGGGCGAGAAGAAGGTGACCGTCAGCGTGACGCCTCCCCCGGTGAGCGTGAAGATCGACCGGGTGGCCGTGAGCTGCAGCGACGTCTGCGTCATCGTGCTGAGCGCGGGGCCGCCGGGCAGCGCCGGGGCGCCGAGGAAGACGTACGGCGTGCCGTCGATCCGGGCGATGCCGGCCAGCGCGGTGACCCGCCCGTTCCAGAAGGTGGGCCAGGTGCCGGCCAGGCTGTCCCCGGCCAGCCAGGTGGTCAGGTACGGGGACCGCACGGCGAGAGGGGTGGCGGGCGGGCGCAGCGGGCTGAACGTCGAAGCCGCGGCCATGGCCGCGGCGGTGGCGGCAAGGGCGGGCGACCCACCGATGCCGAGGCCGCCCATGACACCTGCGGCGGCCACCCCTCCCCAGCGCAGCAGGTCACGTCTGGACAGCGGGGGCAGTCCGGTGGGACGCGGACCACGACAACACCCC